>NZ_JBFBHW010000008.1:0-244225 GCF_040685395.1 Kitasatospora sp. NPDC088779
ACCCAGGGCCTGATGACGCAGTTCGTCCAGGTGCTGGCGGGTGTGCTGCTGCCCTCGGCGACGGTGTTCCTGCTGCTGCTCTGCAACGACAAGGCTGTGCTGGGGCCGTGGGTCAACGGGCCCAAGACCAACGCCTTCACCTCCGCCGTGGTCGGGGTCCTGGTGATGCTGTCGCTGATCCTGACCGCCGCCGTGGTCTGGCCCGACATCAGCTCGCAGGCCATCCTGTGGATCATGGCCGGCTGCGGCGTGGCGGGCGTGCTGGTCGCCGGGTACTTCTTCACCTTCGGCCGCACCGTCACCAAGGAGGACCCGATCGACCGCACCGGCCGCGAGGAGTGGCGGATGCCCCCGCTGGAGACCCTCGGCAAGCCGGTCATGTCCACCGCCCGCAAGGTCGGCATGGGCGCCCTGCGCGCCTACCTCCTGGTCGCGATGGTGATGGTCATCATCAAGATCGTCCAGACCGCGCTCAACCACTGAGCCGCAGACCGCAGCCCGGACGGACGGGTGGTGGGCAGCGGCCCGCCACCCGTCCGTCCGTCTCCCAGGTCTCGCAGCCCTTCCCGCTCTCCCAGCTCTGCCAGCTCTCCCAGTGAAGGAGGTGCCGTCGTGCACACCCTGACCACCGCCGACTTCCTCGTCCGGCTCGCCACCGGGGTCGCCTGCGGCGCGCTCATCGGCGTCGAACGCCAGTGGCGGGCCAGGATGGCCGGCCTGCGCACCAATGCCCTGGTCGCCGCCGGCGCCACCCTGTTCGTGTTGTACAGCGAGGCCGTCGGCGACGCCGCCAGCCCCACCCGGGTCGCCTCCTACGTCGTCTCCGGCATCGGCTTCCTCGGCGGTGGCGTCATCCTGCGCGACGGCGCCGGCGTCCGCGGCCTCAACACCGCCGCCACGCTGTGGTGTTCGGCCGCCGTCGGGGTGCTCGCCGCCGCCGGGAAGCTCGAATTCGCCGTCCTCGGCACGCTCGGCGTCCTCGCCGTCCACCTGATCCTGCGCCCGGCCGGCCGGATGCTCGACCGCGCCCCGCAGTCCGGCAGCGACCCCGACTCCACCGTCCGCGCCACCGTCCACCTGGAATGCGAGCGCAAGGCCGAGACCCACATCCGGGCCCTGCTGCTCCAGGCCCTGTCCGCCTCCGGCCTCGCCCCTACCGGCCTGCGCGCCCGCCGTACCGACAGCGGCGACGCCACCAGCCTGCGCGCCACCGTGGCCATCACCGGGCAGGTCGCCCCGGCCCTCGAACAGGTCGTCAGCCGGCTCTCCCTCGAACCCGGCGTCCGCGACCTGCACTGGCACCTCGACGACGAACCCGACGACCCGAGCCGCCCCGCGCTCGCCTAGTAGGCGGCCCGGGGGAGGTAGAACGGAGGCACCGTCACGAGGCCGACCAGGAGGTCCCGATGTTCACCCCCGACCCCAGGCACGGGCCGCTGGTGCCGATGCTGCTGGTGCTCACCGTCGTCACCGGACTGGTGGACGCGGTCAGCTACCTCCGGCTCGGCCACGTCTTCGTCGCCAACATGACCGGCAACGTGGTCTTCCTCGGCTTCGCCCTGGCCGGTGCCGCCGGACTCTCCGCCACCGCCTCACTGAGCGCCCTCGCCGCGTTCGTACTCGGCGCCCTGGTCGGGGGCCACCTCGCCCGGCGGCTGCCCGACCACCGCGGGCGGCTGCTGACCACGGCGATGGTCGGCCAGGTGGTGCTCGTCGCCGCGAGCATCGCCCTGGCCGCCGTGGCCGGCTACACCTCCGACCCGGCCCGCTACGGCCTCATCGGGTTGCTGGCCTTCGCGATGGGCGGCCAGAACGCGGTGGTCCGCTCCCTCAAGGTCCCCGACCTGACCACCACGGTGCTCACCATGACCATCACGGCCCTCGCCGCCGACCGCACCGGCCCCCGCCGTCTGGCCTCCGCCGTCTGGATGTTCGTCGGCGCCCTCGTCGGCGCCCTCCTCATCCGCCAGGCCGACGTCCCCGTCGCCCTGACCCTCGCCCTGACCCTCCTCGTCGCCGTCGCGGCCCTCACCCACCGGGCCGCCGGATCCCACCCCGCCCCGGCCTGGACCCACCCGCTCTGACCCGGCGCCGCGCCCCTCCGCTCGCCGGCCCCCGCTCGTCCTCAGGGGTCAGTCGTCCTGGCGGTGGCCGGCGCGGCCGCTCCAGAGGGGTTCGAGGTGGGCCCAGCCCTGGGTCCAGGCTTCGTCGGCGCGGCGGTCGAGGACGTGCAGGCGAAGGCGCAGGGCGAGGGTGAGCAGGGCCAGGAGGGCGAGAAGGGCGCCGGCGCCGGTGCAGACGGCGGAGACGGCGACGGAGGCTCGGTTGGTCGGGGGCGAGGAGAGGGCGCCGGCGGGGTCGACCCAGACGGGGACGACGGTGCCGGTGACGGCCGTGCGGGGGGCCTGGACGGTGCCGGTGTGCGGCTGCCCGTCGGGGTAGGTCCAGGCGGCCTCGGCGTCGACGCGGGTGCTGTAGCCGGCGCCGAAGCGTCCGCCGGTGCCGGTGCCGGTGCCGGTGCCGGAGCCGTGGTCGGGGAGGGTGAGCACCACGGCGTCGACCTTGTGGAGGCGCAGGCGGTCGCTGTCGGCCTGGGGTGCGGTGGCGTGGTAGGCGAGCAGGGCGCTGCCGGTGGCGAAGGCGAGGGCGAGCAGGGCCCCGAGGGTGCTCAGCAGCCAGGCGCGGGCGCGGGCCCGGTCGACGGGCCGGACCAGCGGTTCGTGCCGGGCACCGAAGGCCCGCCGCAGCCGGCGGCCGGTTCGCGGCGGGCGCGACGAGGGCCGGGCGGGGCGGGGTGTGCTGGACACGTCGACGGCTCCTCAGGGGGGTTGGGGCGGCGCGGTGGTGGGGTCGTGGGGCTTCGTCACCCAATTTCCACCCGGTGGCCGCCCGCGCACAAGAGTCGTGCGGGCTCGTACCACCGGGACCTGCGGACGGCGCCGCCGCGCGCCGGTCGCGCTCCGGGTCACGCCCGGGCGTGCGGCCGCCCGGCGCCCCTTCGCGCACCCGGGACGTTCGACCCTCGGCAGCGGCCGGGCGGGCGGGCAGGCTGGGGTCCGGCCGCATCCTTCGTGCCAGGGGACGGCTTGGCCCGGTTGACCGTGGGGGTGCCGGGCCGTGGTGCGGTGCAGGGGGTGAGCGTGGGGCTGCCTCCTGCCCGCCCGCACCCGGGTGACGGTGTCTCCGCCCGGGTTCTGGCCGCGTTCTGACCGGGTTCCCGGCGAGGGACCCGAACGCGAGCGCTACGTGATCACCGACGCGGGGCGACGGAGTTCGAGACCTGGCTCCGGGGTCCGGACGCGCCCGAACCCAGCCTGCGGAGCGTGCTGTTCACCAAGGTGGTGCTGGCCCTGACGCTGGGCCGCGACGCCGAGGAGTACCTGGACACCCAGCGCGCCGCCCACCTGCGCCGGATGCGCGAACGCACCGAACTGCGCCGCACCGGCGCCCTGGTGGACGCCCTGCTCGCCGACCACGGCCTGTTCCACCTGGACGCCGGCCTGCGCTGGATCGACCTCACCGCCGCCCGCCTGGACGCGCCGGCCCGGCTCGGCCTGGCTCGGCCTGGGCGGCATGGAGCGGCATGGAGCGGCGCCGCTCCGGCGAACTGTCGGGTGGTCAGGCGCGGCGCGTGGCGCCGGCCCGGGGTCTGGCGGCCCGGCCGCAGGTGCTGTTCGCCGACGAGCCGACCGGCGCGCTCGACTCGCTGAAGCGGATCACCGGTCCTGAGGACGCCCGCAACGGCTGACGGCCCGTCGCCGTTCGGCATGGGCCGCCCGGGCGGTGGGCTCTCGGCGTCCGAGTGCCGCCGGGTACCCCGGCGCCCTCAGCGGGTGACGGGGTACCCGGTCGTTCCGGCCCGGACCACCGACGGCCGTTGCGGCAGCCAGCTGCCGAGGACCAGCGAGGACGGGTAGAACATCGGCTCCGGCAGCGCGTCCAGCGCGACCCGCTCCCAGCCGCCGCAGGAGTGCGGCTCGGTGACGACCGCCTCGGCCAGGCTCGGCGGCGCCAGCACGGCGGCGGTCAGCCGGGGCCGGCCGAGCTCGTGGTCGAGCAGGAGCGCGAGCACCCGCATCTGCTCGGCGGGCAGCACGATGCCGGTCTCCTCGGCGAGTTCGCGGGCCGCGGTCTGCTCGAAGGACTCGCCGGGATCGACCTTTCCGCCGGGCAGGCTCCAGGTCGGCGGCTCGCCGGCGGTGGTGCGCCGGCCGATCAGCACCCGGCCGTCCCCGGTGGGCACGATGATTCCTGCGCCGAGCAGCGGTGCGGTGGTCAATTCGCCATCTCCTTCGCGGGGGTCCTCGCCAGGATCGGGGATTACCAGTTGGAGCGCTCGTAGTCCTTCAGGAAGCAGCCGTACAGGTCCTCGCCGAGCTCACCGCGGACGATCGGGTCGTACACCCGGGCCGCGCCGTCGACCAGGTCGAGCGGGGCGTGGAAGCCCTCGTCGGCCAGCCGCATCTTGTCCGGGTGCGGCCGCTCGTCGGTGATCCAGCCGGTGTCGACGGCGGTCATCAGGATGCCGTCGGTCTCGAACATCTCGTGCGCGCTGGTGCGGGTGAGCATGTTGAGCGCGGCCTTGGCCATGTTGGTGTGCGGGTGGCCGGCGCCCTTGTAGCCGCGCTGGAACACGCCCTCCATCGCCGAGACGTTGACGACGTACTTGCGGCGGGAGGCGGAGGCGGCCATCGCCGGGCGCAGCTGGCTGATCAGGATGAACGGCGCGGTGGAGTTGCAGAGTTGGACCTCCAGCAGCTCGACCGGGCCGACCTCCTGGACGGTCTGCACCCAGCTGTTGGTGGGGGCGAGGTCGGGCACCAGCCCGCCGGCGTCGATCGCGGTGCCGGCCTCGATCCGGGCGGGCGTGGCGGAACCGGTGACGAGCGCGAGCGAGGTGACGTCCTCGGCGGCCATCCGCTGCGCGTCGCCGCTCGCCTGGTGGGGGAGGGCGGGAAGGTCGACGCTGCCGCTGCCGAAGCGGCCGATGGTGGTGGCCTGCGGCAGCTCGCCGGCCGGCAGCGGCGCGGACTCGGCGGCGATCAGCTCGCGGTAGGACTCCGGCGGGCGGCGCACGGTCTGCGCGGCGTTGTTGATCAGGATGTCCAGCGGGCCGTCGGCGGCGACCTCGTCGGCGAGCGCCATGACCTGGGCCGGGTCGCGCAGGTCGATGCCGACGACCTTGAGGCGGTGGATCCACTCGGCGCTGTCCGGCATCGCGGTGAAGCGGCGGATGGCGTCGTTGGGGAAGCGCGTGGTGATGGTGGTGTGGGCGCCGTCGCGCAGCAGCATCAGTGCGATGTACATGCCGATCTTGGCCCGGCCGCCGGTGAGCAGCGCGCGCTTGCCGGTGAGGTCGGCGCGGGCGTCCCGGTGGGCCCGGTTCTTGACGGCGCAGTCCTGGCAGAGGTTGTGGTAGAACGCGTCGACCTCGACGTACCGCTGCTTGCACGTGTAGCAGGAGCGGGGCCGCTCCAGGATGCCGGCGATCTCGGTGCTGGTGACGGTGGTCAGGCCGAAGGCGCCGGCGGTCTCGTCGTCGATCCGGGTGGGTGCGCCGGTGGCGGTGCGCGCGGTGACCTCGCGGTCGTTGGCGGTCTTGCGGGCCCGGGTCTCCTGGCGGCGGCGCTGCTTGAGCGTCCGGAATATGCCGCCGACGGCCTGGCGGACGGTGATCGCGTCCGGGTGGTCGACGTGCAGCTGGTCGAGCTCGGCGAGCACGTCCAGGCAGAGCCGCAGCCGCTCGGGGTCGAGGCCGGGACCGTAGTCGATCTCCTCCCCGGTGTCCGTGCCGCTCTGGTCCTGCTTGATGTCCACGCCCGCCGTCATTGCCTGTCGCCGCTTCCCGCTCGCCTCGCCGTTACCGCGTGAATGCTACGGGAGCGGCCCTGGCCGGGGCGAAAACCGTCGGCCTTGGATGATCGTCCAAGTCTACGCGCGGAGCATTGATCATGGTTTGTACACAGTGCCAGCAATGGGGCTCGAACTGGCTTTTGATCCCACCGTCCCGGAGAATTGAATGCTGGGTGCCGGGCGCCCGAGTGCGCCCGGCGGCAGTGCCGCAACCGCACCCGAGGTGTAATTTCTCCCAGCCAGAGAGCCCCCTTCATGCGCTTCCTGAACGACCTCAAGCCCTCGTACGACTTGACGTACGACGACGTCTTCATGGTCCCCAGCCGTTCCGCCGTGGGCTCCCGGCAGGCGGTCGACCTCTCCTCGAACGACGGCACCGGCACCACGATCCCGCTGGTCGTCGCCAACATGACCGCCATCGCGGGCCGCCGGATGGCCGAGACCGTCGCCCGCCGCGGCGGCCTGGTCGCCATCCCGCAGGACATCCCCACCGAGGTCATCGCCGAGGTCGTCTCCTGGGTCAAGCAGCGCCACCTGGTGCACGACACCCCGATCACCCTCGCCCCGGGCGCCACCGTCGCCGAGGCGCTGTCGCTGCTGCCCAAGCGCGCGCACGGCGCCCTCGTGGTCGTCGAGGACGGCAAGCCGGTCGGCGTCGTCACCGACTCCGACTGCCAGGGCGTGGACCGCTTCACCAGCCTCGCCGACGTGATGTCCCGCGACCTGCTGCTCCTGGACGAGGACATCGACTCGCGCACCGCCTTCGACAAGCTCACCGAGGCGCACCGCAAGCTCGCCCCGGTCGTCGACGCCGAGGGCCGGCTCGTCGGCATCCTCACCCGCAAGGGCGCGCTGCGCGCCACCCTGTACACCCCGGCCGTGGACGCCGCCGGCAAGCTGCGGATCGCCGCCACCGTCGGCATCAACGGCGATGTGGCCGGCAAGGCCAAGGCCCTGATCGACGCCGGCGCCGACGTGCTGGTCGTGGACACCGCGCACGGCCACCAGGAATCGATGATCAGCGCGCTGCGCGCGGTGCGCGGCCTCGACCCGCGGATCCCGATCGTGGCCGGCAACGTGGTCTCCGCCGCCGGTGTCCGCGACCTGGTCGAGGCGGGCGCCGACATCCTCAAGGTCGGCGTCGGCCCCGGCGCCATGTGCACCACCCGGATGATGACCGGCGTCGGCCGCCCGCAGTTCTCCGCCGTGCTGGAGTGCGCCGCCGAGGCGCGCCGGCTCGGCAAGCACGTGTGGGCCGACGGCGGCGTCCGCCACCCGCGCGACGTCGCGATGGCACTGGCCGCCGGCGCCTCCAACGTGATGATCGGCTCCTGGTTCGCCGGCACCTACGAGTCCCCGGGTGACCTGCAGACCGCCGCTGACGGCCGCCAGTACAAGGAGAGCTTCGGCATGGCCTCGGCCCGTGCGGTCAGCAACCGCACCGCCCAGGACTCCTCGTACGACCGGGCCCGCAAGGCGCTGTTCGAGGAGGGCATCTCGCACTCCCGGATGTTCGTCGACCCGGCCCGCCCGGGCGTCGAGGACCTGATCGACTCGATCGTGGCCGGTGTGCGCAGCTCCTGCACCTACGCGGGCGCCAACACCCTGGAGGAGTTCCAGGAGAAGGCGATCGTCGGCATCCAGAGCGCGGCCGGCTACGCCGAGGGCAAGCCGCTGCACTCCAGCTGGGCCTGATCGGGTCGGGCCTGAGCGCCCGCTCCTTCACCGGCCGGCCGGTTCCTCGCCTCGGGGAGCCGGCCGGCCGCCGTGCGGGGGGCGTCCGGTGCCTTGTGGGGTGCGTCCGGCGCCGTGCCCGGTGCATGCGGTGCCTTGCCCGGTGCGTCCGGCGTGCCCGCCGTCGTGCCCGGGGCGTCCGCCGTGCGTGGTGAGCCGTCGGCCGCGTCCGGTGCGGGGTGCGGGCCGAGCGGGAGCAGCAGGGCGTGGCCGAGCAGGCCGGCCGAGCAGTCCAGGGCGGCGGCGAAGGCCCGCGCGGCGGTCGGCACCGCGCGCAGCTCCCAGAGCGCCTGGACGGCGGACCACGCCCCCTCGCGGGCGGCCTCCACCGACCAGACGCCGAGCAGGTGGGTGAGCGGTTCGGCGCGCTCCAGCACGTCCGGGCCGGGCATCAGCTGCTCCCGGACGGCCGTCTCCACCTCTGCCAGCAGGCCGTTGATCCGGTGGTAGTCCGCCGCGAGCCCGGCCGGCTCGCAGCCCCGACGCAGGCAGGTGTCCACGACGGCGAGCGGCAGGTCGTGCTGGATGTGGGCGTTCATCCCGGCCAACGCGAACTGCAGCGGGTGCACCCCCGGGTGGGCGCGCAGCGCGAACAGCGGACGCCAGCAGGCGGGCGGCTCCTGCCCGGCCGCGTCGGCGGCCACGGCCAGCAGGTAGCGCCCGGCGAACACCGTGTCGAGCTCGGCCATCGCCGCCGGATCGGCGAAGTACGAGCCGCCGAGCCGGCCGCGGACGGCCTCCGTGACGGTGAGGTAGAGCCGGTTGAAGACCGCCACCCCGTCCGCCGGGGGCAGGACCGCCCCGATCTCCCGCAGCCGACCGACCACCTCCTCGACCGTGACTGGCGCCGTGACCCGAGTCGTGACGGGTGTCGCGACAGGCGCCGTGACCGTGTTCGCGGCCAGCACCGCGACCGGCGTGCCGTCCGCCGCCATCGTCGTACCGGGCATGCGCCACCCTCCGATGTCGATCGTGCACTGATCGCATCATCGTGGCAGCGCGGACGGCAGCCCGGTGCGTGCGGCGCGCGGCGCGCGGCTGAGACCAGGTGATTCAGCCCAGCTCGTACTCCAGGACGTAAGTGTGGGTGCCGGCCTCGTCGACGGTCAGGCGGAACTCGCCGGTGAGCCCGGCCAGCTCGCCCGACCCGGTGCCCGGCACCACGCGTATGGTCGTCCCGCCGGTGTCCCACGCCGCGTGCTGGAGCACGAACGAGCCCTTACGCCCGTCCAGTTCGCCCGTCACGTGCTCCACCGCGACGTAGGACGCCGGGCCGCCCGAGGGGCCCGCGACGGAGAGCATCCGCACCTCGCTGGTGCCGCTCAGCCCACCCGTGAAGTTTTTGGAGATCCGGACCCGCCCGAAGGCCGCACCCTCGCGCTCCTCCGTCTCCACCGGTTCGAAGCCGGTCAGCTCGAACGACCCGCTGGCCTTGTCCCCCATGGCGCTCTCCCTTCGACGATCGCTACCCGGCCGGCTCCTCACCGACCGTGTGCGAAGCCTTGCACACGGCTCTGACAATCGGCCGGGCCGTCACTGCTCCCGCCGGCCCGCCCATCCCGCCTGCCCCCTGGCTGCCTGCCCGTCCGCCGTCCGCCCTCCGCCCGTCAGTGCTCCCAGCGGAGCGCCAGCAGCGCCGCGTCGTCCGTCAGCCCGGCGTCGCCGACCCAGCCGTCGACGTCCGCGAGCAGGTCCTCCAGCAGGTCCGCCGGGTTCCCCGCGGGCAGCTCCGGCAGGCGCTCCTCCAGCGGGTAGAACCGCCCCTCGGCGTTGCGGGCCTCGGTGATGCCGTCGGTGTACAGGAGCAGCAGGTCCCCCGGCAGCGGCTCGAAGTGGACCGTCGGATACCCGTCACCGGTCAGCCCCCGCAGCCCGAGCGGCGGCGCGGCGTACGGCGGCGTCAGCGCGCGCACCCGGCCCGCGCGGCGCAGCAGCGGGGGCGGGTGCCCGCAGTTGACCACGCCGGCCGGCCCCCGCTCCGCGGGCACGGTCAGCAGCAGCGCGGTGGCGAAGCGCCCCTCGTCCGGTCGGGCGGCGAGCGCCGCGTCCAGCCGTTCGGCCAGCCGCGCGAGATCGGGCTCCGTCCGGGCCGCCTCGCGGAACACCCCCAGCACGTCCGCCGCCGTCTCCACCGCCGGCAGCCCGTGCCCCTGCACGTCACCGAGCAGGATCCGGGTGCCGTAGCGGGTGTCGACCACCGCGTACAGGTCCCCGCCGATGCGTGCCTCGGCCGCCGCCGCGACGTAGCGCACCGCGGTGCGCAGCCGCCCGATCCGCTCCGGCGGCGGGCGCAGCAGGGCCCGCTGTGCCGCCTCGGCGACCGTCCGGACGTGGAACAGCTCCCGCTCCCGGGCCGACACCAGGACGACGTTGGCGGCGCTGGCCAGGGTCGCCGCGAGCACCGTGATCAGCGCGGTGATGTGCACCTCGGCCGGCAGTTCGGTGTTGGTGGTCTCCAGCAGCCCGACCGCCACGACGGCGATGCCCCCGGCGGCCAGCGGCACCCGGGCGCTGCGGGTGGTCGCCCCGGCCAGGACCGGCGCGACGGCCAGTACGGGGGAGAGGGTCGTCCCCGGCCCCGTCACCAGGTCGGCCACCACGGCGGCGACCAGCAGCCCGAAGGCGCCGACCAGCAGCATCCGGGTGCGCCGCGGCAGGTGCAGCGGTGGCACACCGTCCGGGCCGTCTGCGCTCACACGTCCTCCCGGCTGCTCCCGGCGGATTGGCGACCTACCGTCCACTGTGCTCCGCACTCCCCGTGAGCGGCACCTCGGGGGACCGGGGCGGCTCGGGGACCTCGGCCGAGGCCGCCCCGAGCGGGCGGACTACGCTGGCCGGGAGATGAGACGCAAGAGCCGCCGCCCGGCCTCCCCCCTCCCGCAGCGCCACGGTGTGGACCCGGTGCACCTGCGGTTGCCGCCCGAGGGCCCCTGGCCGTCCGTCCGTGCCTACCTGGTCGAGCGGCTGCCGGCCGTGGCCGCCGCGCGGATCGACGCGGCGCTGAGCGGCCGCGAGATCGTCGGCGAGCACGGCCCGGTCGCCCCGGACGAGCCGTTCCGGCCCGGCGCGCACCTGTGGTTCTACCGGGACCTCCCCGAGGAGGTCCGCGTCCCGTTCGAACTGGAGGTGCTGCACCGCGACGAGCACCTGGTCGTCGTCGACAAGCCGCACTTCCTGGCGACCACCCCGCGCGGCCGGCACGTCGTCGAGACGGCGCTGTCCCGGTTGCGGCACAGTCTCGACCTGCCCGCCCTCAGCCCCGCGCACCGGCTCGACCGGCTCACCGCGGGCCTGGCCATGTTCGTGGTGCGGCCCGAGGAGCGCGGTGCCTACCAGACGCTGTTCAGCGACCGGCTGGTGCGCAAGGAGTACCAGGCGATCGCCCGGTACGACCCGGCGCTGGACCTGCCGCGCACCGTGCGCAGCCACATCCTCAAGGAGCGCGGGGTGATCGCGGCCCGGGAGCTCGACGCGCCGCCGAACAGCGAGAGCCGGATCGACCTCCTGGAACGCCGCGACGGCCTGGCCCGCTACCGGCTGCGGCCGCTGAGCGGGCGCACCCACCAGCTGCGGCTGCACATGTGCGGCCTCGGCGTGCCGATCCTCGGTGACCCGGTGTATCCGGTGGTGCTGCCCGAACCGGCCCCGGACGACTTCCGTCGCCCGCTCCAACTCCTCGCCTCGGTGGTCGAGTTCACCGACCCGCTGACCGGCCGGGAGCGCCGCTTCGACACCCGCCGCACCCTCGCCGCCTGGACGGACCCGCAAGCCTGGGCCGGCGGCCCAGGTCCGGCGACCCGGACACCCTAGGCCCAACGGACGACCGGGTCCCGGTTCCGGCGCCCGATCCGCCGCCGCCCCCTGCGGGGCGAGGGTGGGGACATGAACGCAGCACAGCACACCGCCCCCGCCCCCGTCGCCGTGGTCACCGGCGCCTCCCGGGGGCTCGGCCTGGCGCTCGCCCGGGCCCTCGCCGCCGACGGCTGGCAGCTGGTGATCAGCGCCCGTGGCGCGGCCGGACTCGCCGCCGCCGAGGCGGCCCTGGCCGCCGTCACCAAGGTCGTCGCCCTCTCCGGTTCCATCGTCGACGACGACCACCGTGCCCACCTGACCGCGGCCGCCGACGGGCTCGGCGGCGCGAGCCTGCTGGTCAACAACGCCGGTACGCTCAACGGTGCCACCGCGCCCGGCGCCGAGCCGCTGCCCCGGCTGGCCGACTTCCCGCTGCCGGACCTGCTGGAGACCTTCGAGGTCAACGCGCTCGCCCCGATCGCCCTCACCCAGCTCCTCCTGCCTCAGCTGCGTGCCCGCGCCGGGAGCGTGCTCAACATCAGTTCGGACGCCGCCGTCGTGCCCTACCTCGGCTGGGGCGGCTACGGCGCCAGCAAGGCGGCGCTCGACCATGCCACCGCCGTACTCGCCCGCGAGGAACCGGAGTTGCGGGTGTGGGCGGTGGACCCGGGAAGCATGCGCACCGGGATGTTGCAGGAGGCCAGCCCCGGTGAGGACATCTCCGGCGAGCCGCTGCCCGAGGAGGTGGTGCCGGTCCTGCTCGGACTGCTGCACGACCGGGCCGCCTCCGGCCGCTACCGCGCCGAGGACCTGAGGGCCGCGGCCCGGGGTGGGCGATGACCGGACTCGTGGACCTCGGCCTCGACGTCGCCGTGCCGCCCGAACTCTCCGCCCGGGCACCGGCGGAGGCACGCGGCGGGGCGCGGGACGGCGTGCGGATGCTGGTCGGCCGGCGCGACCGGAGGAGCGTCGAGCACCACCGCTTCACCGAGCTGCCCGAGGTGCTGCGCGCGGGTGACCTGCTGGTGGTCAACAACTCGGCCACCCTGCCGGCCGCGCTGCCCGGCCGGCTGCCCGACGGTACGGCGGTCGCGCTGCACCTGTCCTCCGCCCAGCCCGACCAACGCGGCTCCCACCTGGTGGAGTTGCGGCGGGTGGTGCCGGGGTCGGCGGCCGCCTACTACCCGCCGGCCGACTCCCCGGCCCGCTCCGGTCTGCGGGTGGCGCTGCCCGCCGGCGGCGCGGCCGAGCTGGTCGCACCGTTCACCGCCCGGCTCTGGTACGCCGAACTGGCGCTGCCGGCAAGACTGTTGCCGTACCTGGAGGTGCACGGCAAGGCGATCCGTTACGGCTACGTGGACCGCGACTGGCCGATCGAGGCCTACCAGACGGTCTTCGCGGCCGTCCCCGGCAGCAGTGAGATGCCGAGCGCCGCAAGGCCGTTCAGCGCGGAGGTGGTGGCCCGCCTGGCGGGTCGCGGGGTGCTGGTCGCGCCGGTCACGCTGCACACCGGGGTGGCCTCGCCGGAGGCGCACGAGGCGCCGTACGCCGAGCGGTTCCACGTCCCGGCGGCCACCGCCCGTCTGGTCGGCCATGTGCGGGCCGGCGGTGGGCGGGTGATCGCCGTCGGCACCACGGTGGTGCGCGCCCTGGAGTCGGCCGCCGCGTCGGACGGCACCGTCCAGGAGGCGGACGGCTGGACGGAGTTGGTGATCACTCCGGAGCGCGGGGTGCGCGCGGTCGACGGCCTGCTCACCGGCTGGCACGAGCCCCGCGCCTCGCACCTGCTGATGCTGGCCGCCGTCGCCGGGCGGCCCCTGCTCGCCGAGTGCTACCGGGCCGCCGTCCAGCACCGCTACCTCTGGCACGAGTTCGGCGACGTGAACCTGCTCCTGCCGGACTGAGCCCGCGCGCCGCGCCGCCCGGTCGTGGGCCGGATCACTCGGTCGCGGGCCGAATTACTCGGACGGGCTGCCCGGGGGCAGTTCCAGCTCGAACCAGACCACCTTGCCGTCCCCGGTGCGGCGGCTGCCCCAGCGGTGCGCGAGCTCGTTGACCAGGTGGATGCCGCGCCCGCCCTCGTCCTCGGCGCGGGCGCGCCGGATCCGGGGCGTCTCGCTCTCCTGGTCGGCGACCTCGACGGTGAGCGCCCGGTTGCAGAACAGCCGCAGCTGGGTGGGGGATCCGGCGTGCACCAGGGCGTTGGTGATCAGTTCGCTGGTGAGCAGTTCGGCCCAGTCGGCGAGCGGTTCGAGGCCCCAGGCGGCCAGCGTCTCGCGGGTGAAGCGGCGTGAGTGGGCGACCATCGCGCGGTCGCCGGTGAGCGGCAGGCTGGCGATCCGGTCCGCGCCGACCGGCCGGACCTGCGCCATGATGACGGCGATGTCGTCCTCGCTGGTGGGGCCGGTGAGTTCGGCCAGGACGGCGTCGCAGGTCTGCTCCAGCGAGCGGCGCCGGTCGGCGACCGTCCGGCAGAGCAACTGCAGTCCCTCGTCGATGTCGTGGCCCCGGCGCTCGACCAGCCCGTCGGTGTAGAGCGTCAGGATGGCCTCCTCGGGGAGGGTGAACTCCACGCTCTCGAACGGGACCCCGCCAACGCCGAGCGGTGCGCCGGGCGGCAGTTCGACCAGGTGCGCCCTCCCCTGCGGATCGGCGACGACGGGCGGCAGGTGGCCGGCGCAGGCGGCGGTGCAGTGGCGGTCCACCGGGTCGTACACCACGCAGACGCAGGTGGCGAACTGGCCCTCGCCGAGTGCGCTGGAGGCCTCGTCCAGCCGGTGCAGGACGCGCTCAGGGGCCAAGTCCAGGGTGATCAACGTCCGGGCGACAGTGCGCAGTTGGCCCATGGTGGCGGCGGCCCGGATGCCGTGGCCCATCACGTCGCCGACGATCAGCGCGACCCGCCCCGAGGAGAGCGGCACGACGTCGAACCAGTCGCCGCCGACCTCGCTGACCACGCTGCTGGGCAGGTAGCGGTAGGCGAGGTCCAGGCCGAGCGTGCGGTGGATCTCCTGCGGCAGCAGGCTGCGCTGGAGGGTGAGCGCGGTGTCCCGCTCGCGCCGGTAGAGCCGGGCGTTGTCGATCGCGAGGGCGGTGCGCGCGGCGAGTTCCTCGGCCAGCGAGCGGTCCTCCGGGCCGAACGGCTCCGGGTTGCGGGTGCGGACGAACTCCGCGCCGCCCAGCACGAGTCCGCGCGCCACCAGCGGCACCATCAGGTACGAGTGCACCCCGGCGGCCAGCCCCGGCTGGACCCGGTCGGGTGAGGCGGCGATCCGGCGCATCTCCTCCTCGGTCACCTCGGAGACCAGGATCGAGCGCCGGGTGCGCAGGCTCTGGGCGTACAGCTGGGCGGACTGCGAGGTCTCGCCGACCTGGTCGGAGGCCGCCGTCATGCCGCCGCCCCGGGTCGCTTCGCCGACCGCCACCGCCCGCATCAGTATCGAATCGTTCTCCGGGACGGGGCCGGGCTCCTCGCCGCCGAGCACCGCGTCGCGCAGGTCCACGGTGACGAAGTCGGCGAAGCGCGGGATCACCACCTCCACCAACTCCTGGGCGGTGCGGTGCAGATCGAGGGTGGTGCCGATCCGGGTGCTGGCCTCGTTGAGCAGCGACAGCCGCTGCTGCGCGGCCCGGGCCTCGTCCAAAGCCCGCTGCCGGGCGGCGGCCGCGTCGCGTTCGCGGGTGAACAGCAGCGCGTTGTCGATGGACACGGCGGCCCGCACCGCCAACTCGCCGGCCAGCGCCAGGTCGTCCTCCTCGTAGGGGCGCTCCACCAGGGTGCGGTAGAAGCCCGCGACGCCGACCGCGGTGCCGCGCGCGATCAGCGGGACGACCATGAAGGAGTGGACGTTCTGCTCCCGCACCGCCGCGGCGCGCACCGGGTCGTCGGCGAACCAGGCCATCCCCTCCGCGTCCATCCGCGGCACCAGGACCGGCTTGCGGTGTGCCAGGCTCCACGCGTACGGCGTGCCGGGCGCGAAGCGGTGCACCCCGCCGAGTCGGGCGACCGGCCGCAGCGTCGAGCCGGGTACCGAGTGGAAGGCCATCCGCCGCAGCAGCGCCGAACCGTCCGCCGGGGCGCGGGCCTCGCGCTCGCCGCGGACCAGGTCCTCCAGCACCTCCACCACCACGGAGTCGGCCAGCCTGGGCGTCGCCACCTCGGCCAACTCCTGCGCGGTCTGGGCGAGATCGAGCGTGGTGCCGATCCGGGTGGAGGCCACGTTGACCAGCGCCAGCCGCTCCTGGGCGGCCTTCGCCTCGCGCAGCGCCTGCTGCCGGGCCAGGACGGTCTGGTGCTGGCGCAGGTACAGCCGGGCGTTGTCGATCGCGACGGCGGCCCGCGAGGCCAGCTCGTCGCCGAGGGTGATGTCGGCCTCGGCGAACGACTCCCGGTCGCCGCGCCGCGAGTACACCACCATGCCGAGCGTGGTGCCGCGCGCCACCAGCGGGGTGATCCGCACCGAGCGCGGCCGGTCGCCGAGGTAGGCCCGGCGGTGGCTCTCGGTGATGGCCTCGCTCAGCAGCGGCAGCTCCCAGGACGGCACCACCACCGTCCGCCCGGTGGCCAGCGCCCGGGCGTACGGCGAGTCCGGCGTCAGCTCGTACAGCGATTCCACCGGCAGTGACTCGGCCGGGTACAGCGGGTCGGTGGTGGCCAGGGCCAGCCGGCGGACCAGCTGCGGCGCGTCCGGGTCGGGCGGTTCGACGTTCCGCCCGGTCACCAGCACCTCCAGCGCGAACACCCCGCTGATGTCGGCGACCCTGGGCACCATCGTGTCGGCCAGCTCCCGGGCGGTCTGCCGGAGGTCGAGCGTGGTGCCGATGGAGGCGGTCGCGTCGACCAGCAGGGCCAGCCGCTCCTGGGCCCGCGCAGCCCGGGCCTCGGCGCGGAACCGCTCGGTGACGTCGATGACGGTGGAACTGACGCCGAGCACCCGGCCGCCGGGTTCCTCCAGCCGGAAGTACGAGGCGGACCACGCGTGGTCGTGCTGCGGGTCGCCCGGGGTGCGGCCGTGCGAGCGGGTGTCCACCACCGGCTCGCCGCTCTCCAGGACCCGTCGCATCACCGCCTCCGCCTCGGCGCCGTTGATCCCGGGCAGCACCTCGGTGAGCCGGTGGCCGAGCTGCTCCTCGACGGGCAGGCCGTTGGCCCGGGCCAGCGCCTCGTTCAGCCGGACGAAGCGCAGCTCGGGGTCGAAGACGCCCATGCCGACGGGGGACTGGGTGAAGAAGCCGTCGAGCACCGCCAGGTCCGCCTGGATCCGGCGCAGCGTGGTCACGTCGGAGGCGACGGCCAGCACCAGCGTGCGGCCGTCCGGCCCGGTGATCGGATGGGTGCGGAACTCCAGGTTCACCAGATGCCCGTCCCGGTGCCGGACCGGGAACACACCGGACCAGGCCCGGCCGTGCAGGATCTGCTGGAACAGTTCCAGCACCTCGGGCCGCTGCTCCTCGGAGGTCAGCAACTTGGCGGCCCTGGCCCCGATCGCCTGCCCCGGGGAGTAGCCGAGCAGTGCCTCCGCGTCGCCGCTCCAGTGCAGGATCCGGCCGTCGGCCTCGATCAGCGCCGTCGCGATCGGCACCATCAGCAGGGCGTCCTGTTGCGGCTCGCCCAGGTGGTGTTCGTTGTCGTTCACCATGGCCAGAGAACCGTCCGGAGATCGTCCCCACCAGCCCTGCCATCTTCGCACGCGGCCCCGGCGGGCCGCTCACCGTAGCGGCTCACCGGAGCGGCAGCGGGCGCTCCGGGAAGAAGTCGTCGAGCTCCCGGCTGCACCGGCGGCACCGCGGCGTTGGCGGCGGTCGAGCGTGCGAAGTCGGCCGGGCCGACTTCCCGCGCTCCTCACCGGGTCGCGGCCCGTTCGCGGGCCGGGGCGGCCTCCGGGGCTTCGGCGCCCCGGGCTCCGCCGCCCCGGGCTTCGGCGGTGCGGGCGGCCAGGGCGAGCAGCGCGCCGACCAGGCACAGGGCGGCGGCGACCAGAACGGCCCGGTCGGTGCCCGCCGCCAGGGCGCGGGCGGCGGCCTCCCGGCCGGGGCCGCCCGGTCGGGCCGAGCCCGCGACGGCCACGGTGACCGCGACGCCGAGTGCCGAGCCCAGGTACCGGGAGGTGTTGTTGGCACCCGAGCCCATGGCCGCCCGGTGCGCCGGGACGCTGCTGACGGCCAGCCGGGCCAGCGCCGCATTGAGCACCCCGCTGCCGACGCCCGCCACCGCCAGACCCGGCGCCAGCCGCAGCCAGCCGGAGCCGGGTGCCAGCCCGTACAGGCCCGCCTCGCCGAGGCCGCAGACCGCGAGCCCGACGGCGACCTGCGCGGTGGCCGACAGGTGCGCCGCCAGCCGCCGCGCCTGGAGCGCGGACAGCACCGACAGGCCCGACCAGAGCGCCAGCACCCCGCCCGCGGCCAGGCCGGACAGGCCCAGGACGCCCTGGAGCAGGGTCGGCAGGTAGCTCATGAAGCCGACCAGCGAGAGCCCGGTGAACAGGGCCCCGCCGGTGGCGGCGACGAAGCCGGGGCTGCGGAACAGCGCGAGGTCCAGCATCGGCTCCCGGACCTTCGCCTCGACCAGCCCGAACAGCGCCAGCAGCAGCACCCCGAGCGCCAGCAGCACGACGACCACCGGCCGCCCCCAGCCGCCGCGCCCCTCGGCCAGCCCGGCGATCAGGCAGGACGTCCCGGCGGCCAGCGTCAGCACCCCGTACGGATCGAGGGCGCGTGGCCGTTCGGCCCGCGACTCGGTGAGGACGGCGGCCGCGTACGCCGCCACGGCGGCGGAGACGACCGCGATCCCGCCGCTGACCGCGCGCCAGCCGGCCCACTGCCCGACCAGCGCGCCGTACACCGGGCCGACGGCGATGCCGAGGCCGACGGCGGCGCCCCAGACCCCGAGTGCCCGGATCCGGCCCGGGCCGGGCGGGTGGGCGTGGCTGATCAGGCCGAGCGCGGGTGCCAGGACGGCGGCCGAGGCGACGCCGAGCAGCACCCGGGCGGCCAGGTAGACGGCGCCGCCGGGGGCCAGCGCGGCCAGCGTCTCGGCGGCCGCGAACAGCAGCACGCCGAAGGTGAAGACCCGCTTGCGGCCGTGGTCGTCGGCGGCGCTTCCGGCGGTGAGCAGCAGGGCGGAGATGCCGACCAGGGTGCCGGTGAGGATCCAGGTCCGGCCGGTGGCCCCGAGGTGCGCGGCCTGGGCGGTGGCGGCGAGCGAGGCGGTGGGGGCGGTGTAGGCGACGGTGACCAGCGCGGTCGCGGCTGCGGTGGCGGCCAGGGTGGCGCGGGGCCGGACGGGCGCGGTGACGGGGGAGGGGCCGGGTGGTGCGGGGGACATGGGGTGTTCCTCCGGAGCGCGAACCTTAGGTCTGGTGAATGAACCTTCGTCTCGATCGGCACGCTACCACCATTGGTCTGTTCATTGAACCCGCTGTCCGGGTGGACTACGCTGACCCGCATGGCGCTGGGAACCGACTACGAGCAGCAGGACTGCGCACTGGCCCGCGCCCTGGAGGTGGTCGGCGAACGCTGGAGCCTGCTGATCCTCCGCGACGCCTTCTACGGAGTGCAGCGTTTCAACGACTTCCTCGCCCACCTCGGCATCCCCCGCGCCGTCCTCACCGCCCGCCTCAACGCCCTGGTCGCGGCGGGGGTGCTGCGCAAGGAGCCGTACCAGCAGGCGCCGCTGCGCCACGGCTACCTGCTCACCGAGACCGGCCTCGAACTGTGGGGACCGCTCTACCAGTTGAGTCGCTGGGGCGGTCGCCACGCGACCGCGGGCGGTCCGCACCACCTGTTCGCGCACGCCGTCTGCGGCACCGACCTGGACGTCGTCGGCGCCTGCCCGCGGTGCGGCGGCGCACCCGTCCCGCCGGCCGAGATCGCGATGCGCCCCAACCCCGCCCGCGGCGGCGCGCACCGGGACGACCCGGTCTCCCGCTCCCTGGTCCGCCCGCACCGGCTGCTCGAACCGATCGCCTCGGCGGCGCCGGCCGCGTAGCGAACGGCGGGCGACGGACGGCGGCGCGGCCGTCGGCAGGCTGCCGACGGCCGCGCCCACCACGCCCCGGTCACGGGTGGAACGTTACCTCCGGATTGGCGGCGGTCGGCCCGTCGAGGAGCGGCTGCCGCACGCCCTTCAGCTGGAGGTCGAAGAAGGCCGCCACGTACGAGCGGGTGAGCTCCGCGCCCCGCTCGCCCGACATCGTGGTGCCGGGAGGCTGGGGCAGGTTGAGCTTCTCGAAGAACAGCGGGAAGTCGGTGAAGGTGCCGTGGTTGGAGCCGGCGAAGGTCAACCAGCGCTTCCAGCCGTCGAGGTGTGGCCAGCTCTCCGTCCAGCTGCTGTCCTCGGCGCCGTCGGGCAGCGGGTGGCCGATCATCAGGAAGGGCTTGCCGCCGATCCCGGAGGCGGGGACCGTGACGTCCATGGTGCCGTCCAGGTCCACCCCGGCCCGGATCCGGTCGTCGGCGAACAGGGACGGGACGGTCGAGGCGCCGCCGGCCGAGTGCCCGGCCATCCCGATCCGGTCGCGGTCGATCATGCGGGCGTAGCGCCACGCCGGGTGGGGGCGGGCGGTCAGCTGGTCGAGGACGAAGGAGACGTCCTTCGCCCGGCTGTTGTCCACGGCCGCCCAGGACTCCGGGGTCGTCAGCTTGTCGCACAGCAGGCACGGGAGGGTCTGCCCGTCGGGGAACGTCGTCCCGGTGTTCTCGTAGGTGTGGTCGACCAGCGCGACGACGTACCCGCGGCTGGTCAGGTCCTCGGCGAGGCCGCTCAGCGAGGCCCGCGGCATGGTGAAGCCCGGCGACAGCACCACCAGCGGGAAGTGGCCGCCCTGCGGGCGCGCGTCGGACTTCGCCCAGGTCCGGGTGCCGGTGACCGTCTCGGTCGGGATGGTGTTGCCCGGGAGCTTCCCGTCCAGCAGCATCCGGGCGGCCGCAGGGGTCATGTACGGGGCCGCGCTGCCCGTCCCGGCCTTCGCGGGGTAGTACATCGACACCATCAGCTGGCGCGGACCGGCGGAGGGGACCCACGGATCCGGGCGGTCCCGGTCCACCAGGTGCAGGATCTCCTGGCCGACCTCGTACGGGCCGGTCGGGCGCGGCAGGTCGACGTGGACGGCGGCGGGGGCGGAGGCGTTCGTCAGGGCGGCGGGAGCGGCCAGGGCCGGCGCGGCGGCGGCGACGGACAGCGGCAGGGTGAGCAGCAGGGCTGCCGCGGCCGTGGTGGTGCGAAGTCGGTTCATGTGAGGGACGGTAGGCCGGGGGAGCGGAAGTTGACGTCCACTCAGCGGCGTAGAGATCCCTTCCGGGACGTGCGGGAGGGGACCCTTAGGGGTCGGCCGAATGGACGCCGGCCGGACCGGACCGGACCGGAGTCGTTGAGGAATCGAACTCGAACTCACCGCGGAGCAGTGAGTTCGGGAGTCCACCCCTCGGATCGTCCGCCGGTCAGAGGCTCCGGGCCCGGACCTCCTCGACGAAGGCCGCCGCCGCACCGGCGTTCGGCACCGGGAGGGTGAGCGGCAGGCCGGCCGAGTGCGTCCGGATCTCCAGCTCCCCGAGCTCCGAGGCCCGCGCGGACTGCACCTCCGTCCACCGGAACGACTCCGTCGCGGCGAGTGGGTGCGGCGGCCGGTGCACCAGCCCGCCGGCCGTCAGCGTCAGCCGTCCCCGGGCGAACCGGACGCCGCCCTCCGTGCGCAGCGCCTCGTGCAGTGCGGCCCGGAGGGTCGGGCGGAGTCGCTCGTCGAGCTCCCGGAACAGCTCGTCCAGCCGTCGCAGGTGCGCCAGTGCCAGTGGCTCGTCCGCGCCGACCAGCCAGATCCGGCCCTGCTCGCCCACTCCGTGCCGCCCGCCGGGGGCGTACTCGGTGGCCTCCACCGCACTCCACGGCAGGGGCTGCTCCGCGCCGTCCGCCCCGACCAGGACCAGCCCGCGCTCGTGCACCCGGACGGCCCGCAGGCCCGGCGCCGGCCGCAGCCGCCCGTACCCGCTCGCGGCCGTGATCGCCGCCGCGGCCACCACGGGCGCGGGCCACCACTCCCCGCTCGCCAGCCAGGCCGCCCCGGCGACAGCGGCCGCCGCCGCGTCCAGCCAGGCCCGCGTCGGCCATGGCAGCGGCCGGAACCGCCGGTACACCCGCACCGCGCGGCCGAGCCGCCCGTCGCCGTCCGCGACCGACCGAGCCCGCGACAAGGGCCACACCACCGCCACCTCGGCCACCTCCCGCTGAGCGAACACCACAACCGGAACCGCGACTGTCAGATCCTCAGCATCGACCGACCGCCGCGCCCTCGAACAGGGCCAATTCGTACCTCTTGGCCCTGAAACGACCTCACCCCATCCTCCACCTCACTCCGCCGACGGCCGCACCCGGTCCTCCGCCGGGCCCGCTCACCGCCACGCCCCGGCCTCGGCTCGTCAGCTCGTCGTCGCGTACTCGTTCTGCAGCGTGCGCAGCAGGGCCGTCCCGGTCGGATCGGCGGAGCGGCGGGTGTTCACCAGGACCACCACCCCCACCTGCTTCTCCGGATCGAAGGCCACGAAGGAGCGGAACCCGCCCGTGCCGCCGTTGTGCCAGATCTGCAGGTGGCCGCCCTGCTGGCTGTGCAGGCGGTGGCCGAGCCACCCCAGGTGCGTCCAGGCGAACGGGTTGACCCGGTGCCGGGTCTCCCGGGTGAGCGTGATCGCGGGCGCCAGCGGTGCGTCCGGTTCGCGGTCGGCGGCCAGCTGGGCCCGCAGGAGTATCGCCAGGTCGGAGGCGGTCGACCGGAGCCCGCCCATGCCGGAAATGTCCGCAAAGTCCCAGTACGGCACGGGTCGCCCGCCGGAGGTGTGCCCGTGCGCCAGCCGCTCGGACTGCTCCCGGCCCGAGCGCACGTGGGTGTCCACCAGCCCCAGCGGCTCGCATATCTCGCGCGCCACCAGCTCCTCGTAGCCGGTGCCGGTCCGGTGGGCGAGGGCCAGGCCGAGCAGCCCGGCGCCGAGGTTGGAGTAGCGGAAGCCGCGCCCGGGGCTGGCCCGCAGTCTCGTCCGGGCCAGCCCGGCGAGGATGTACTCGGTGCTGCAATGCGCGTACGGATCGGGCTTGTTGGGATTGAGCAGCGCCGTCGCCAGCATGCCCCGGGGCAGCCGGGGGAGCCCGGAGGTGTGGGTGGCGAGGTGCCGCAGGGTGATCGGCTGCCCGCCCCTGGCCGGGACGGCGGCACCGTCGGGCCGTACGTCGGCGAGCACGTCGGCGAGCGGTTCGTCGAGCGGGTCGTCGAGCCCGGTGGCGGTCCCGCCGGAGTCGGCGAGCACCAGCCGCGCGAGGGCGAGCGAGGTGAACACCTTGGTGACGGAACCGACTTCGAACAGGGTGTGCGGCCCGGGCGCGGCGCCGCCCGGACCGGTCCGCCCGGCGCCGCGGATCTCCACGGCGCCGCCGGCCAACCCGGCGACCACCGCACCGACGTGCTGGCCCGCGAGCCGGTCGGCGGTCTGTTGCACGAGGCGGGCGAGTTCGTTCATGCCTTGAGCGTAGGGGGCCGCGACCTGCGAAGTCGTCCGCCGGAACGACGATTTCAACCGCCCTCCGCTGCTCCCGCGGGAGTACGCCCCCCACATGAGTACGCCCCGCTACGCTCGGCAGCGTACGGACACCACGGTGTGATGACCGGTCCGGGCGTAGCGGGGCGCGTGGTGGGGCGGGGGCGAGCCGTCAGCAGCTCAGGTTGCCCCCGGGGACGGTGCCGAGGATCTGGACGAAGCTCTGGTACAGGCTGATCCGGTGCTGCATCTGGGCGGTGTTGTTGCCGTTGCACTCCAGCGAGCCGTTGATGCTGCGGATCGTCTCACCGAAGCCGTACCCGTTGACCATGGCGTTGTGCGCGGTCATAGTGCCCGGCCCGTTCTGGGTGTTCCAGTACCAGAGGCCGGTCTTCCAGGCCACCGCCGGGTCGGTCTGCACCAGGTTCGGATTGTGCAGCAGGTCGATGCCGAGCGCGTCGCCGGCGGCCTTGTAGTTGAAGTTCCAGCTCAGCTGGATCGGCCCGCGCCCGTAGTACGCGGCCTGCCCGGCCGGGCACCCGTACGGTTGCGAGGCGTCGCAGTAGTGCGGGTAGTTGGCGGTGTTCTGCTCGACCACGTACACCAGTCCGCCGGTCTCGTGGCTGACGTTGGCGAGGAACGCGGCGGCCTCCTGCCGGCGCACGGTGTCGCTGCCGGTGGCCGCGAAGCCGGGGTAGGCGCCGAGCGCGTCGAGCAGGCCCTGGTAGGTGTAGAAGGAGTTCCGGCCCGGGAACATCTGGTCGAACTGGGCCTGGCTGACCGGGAATCCGCCCGGGTTGGGCGGCTGGGTCGAGCCGCAGCCGTACGGCTCCCAGTACCAGGTGCTGATGACCGGGTCGTAGCCCGGGTTGTCGTGGGTGGCGCGGTAGTAGCCGCCGTTGGTGTACCGGACGATGTCGCCGGCGACGTAGGCGCGGCCGGCGACCCAGGCGGGGTAGTCGCAGGTGCCGGACGTCGGGGTCGGCGTCGGGTCGGTGGACCCGCCGCAGGAGCCCTGGTCGGCCCAGACCCCGGTGCCGCTGGTGCTCGGGGGCTCGTTCTGGGTCCACCACTTGGCGGCCCAGTTGTGCCCGTTGTACGAGACGGCCGCGCCGCCGGTGTAGGCGGTGGCCGCGCTCCACGGCGTGCCGCAGGCGGCGGCGCTGGCGGAGGCGGGGAGGAGGACCGCGACCGCCAGTGCCGTGACCACGGCGGAGAGCAGCGCGAGCAGGCGTTTCATTGACACGTCATCACCCCTTGTGCGGTGGGGGCCGCACGTCGTCGTGACAGGGACTTGAGCGGGCAGGGGATCCGGGTCCCGTGCGGGGGTGCGCCAGGGGAAGGCGGCCGACCGGGGTGTGGGCCGGTGCGGGGCCGTGAAGGCGACTCAAGCGGAGTGTTCTATACCTGTCAAGAGAGTGGGTGAAACCGGCTCGCAAATGCGGTGCGCACGCCCCCCGGCGCCCCCGCGAGCCCTCCCGGCCTCCGAGCGTCGCCCTCAGCCCCCGCGAGCCCCCTCAGTCGCCGAGCGCCGCGCGCAGTCGGGCCGCGACCTCCGCCGCCCCCGCCTCGTCCGGGTACTTCCCCCGCGGCCAGAAGAAGCCGCGCAGCCCGTCCTTCGGATTGCGCGGCACCACGTGGACGTGCAGATGCGGCACCGACTGGCTGATCCGGTTGTTCGCCGCCACGAAGCTGCCCGCCGCGCCCAATCCGCGCTCCACCGCGGCGGCCACCCGCTGCACCTGGAGGAAGAACGGCCCCACGTCGGCGGCCGGCAGGTCCGCCAGGGTGCGGTGGTGGGTGCGCGGGACGACCAGTACGTGGCCGGGGAACAGCGGCCGCCGGTCCAGGAAGGCCACCGCCGCCTCGTCGTCCAGCACCCGGTGCGCGGGCTCCTCGCCCGCCACCACCGCACAGAAGACGCAGTCCATCCGCCCATTCAAACCACCGGCGCCCGCCCCGGCACCTCCGCGATCGCGCGGTTGCGGGGCGTCACCCGTCCGGCCTCGAGCGGGTGCGGCCGCCGGGGCGGGTGGCGCACGGTGCTGGAGGGGGTCGACCAGAGGCGCGCCGTGCGCCGCACGAGGAGGTGGCCCGATGGCGGGCAAGTTCGAGGTCTACGAGGACGCCGGCGGCAAGTACCGGTTCCGGCTCAAGGCGGGCAACGGCGAGATCGTCGCCACCGGCCAGGGCTACTCCAGCAAGGAGGCCGCCCACAAGGGCGTCGAGGCCGTCCAGCGGGCGGCCAGCGACGCGCCGGTGGTGGACGTGCCCAAGGCCGCCTGAGCACGCCGAGCACCGAGCACCGAGCGCCGAGTGCCGACACCGAGTGCCGAGCACCGAGCGTCGAGCACCGAGCATCGAGCGCCGCCCGCCACGCGGCAGCACGCCGTGTGGCGGATGGCGCCGCCCGCGCCGCGGTCGTCACTCGTAGCGGTGGAGCAGCGCCTCCCGCTCGGTCTGCTCGATCATCTCGATGGTCAGCGAGTCGTCCCGCAGGTGCGAGAGGGTGATCTCGGCCGAGGTCGGCTGCGCGTCCTTGGCCAGCCAGTTCTCCGGCTTCCACGCCGAGCCGCGCAGGAAGGACTTCGGGCAGTGCGCGTACACCTCCTCGACGGCCACCACGATCGCGCTGCGCGGGGGCTTCCCGACGGCGGTCAGCTGCCGCAGCAGCTCCGGGTCGGTGGAGACGCAGGCCCGCCCGTTGACCCGGAGCGTGGTGTCCCGGCCCGGAACGACGAAGAGCAGCCCGACCCGGCCGTTCTCCAGGATGTTGTGCAGGGTGTCCAACCGCTTGTTGCCGGTGGCGTCCGGGATGGCCAGGGTGTGCTCGTCGAGGACGGAGACCACCCCGGCCGGCCCGCCGCGCGGGGAGACGTCGCAGCGCCCGGCGGCGTCCGAGCTCGCCACGAACACCAGCGAGGAGCAGGCGATCAGCCGCCGCGCGACCTCGTGCAGGTGGTCGACCTGCTTGCGGCGCGCGTGGTCGCCGGGCTGCTCGTAGATCTCGCGCAGCTGCGCCGGGTCGGTCAGCGCCCCTGCGCCGAGAGCGGCGAACAGGCTGCCCGGCGCATTCGGAGCTGCGGTTGACGACATGACAGATTCCGGTGTGCTGGTCATACCGGAAATCTAGCCGAGCCCCTTCCCGGAGCCCCCGGCCGCCAGCCGGTGCAGTCCTCGGTAAAGCTTCCCCGCCACCCCTCCCCACCAGCGGTTTTACCGTGATAATGGGGCCAGGCGCTCCGCTCGGAGGTGGTGGTCGTGATCGTGAGGATCTGGGCCGGGCAGGTCCTGGCCGGTCGCATCGAGGAATTCTGTGTGCTGCTGACAACCCAGGTGATCCCGCAGCTCGGGCGGACCGACGGTTGCCTGGGCGGTGAACTGCTGCGCTCGGTGACCGAGGACGGACACCGGGTGCTCGTGGTGAGCCGCTGGCGCGACGAGGCGGCCCTGCGCGGGTACGCGGGGCCGATGTGGCGGATCCGGCCGGTCTGGTCGGAGGGCGAGCTGTGCTACCTCGCGCACCCGCCGGTGGTCACCCACTTCACGTCGATCGCCGCACCCGCCACGCTCTGACCGCGCCCGCCACTTTCCGTACGCGCCCGCCACTTTCCGTGTGCGCCCGCCACGTTGTGGGCGTCACCTACCACCCGGCCGCACATTCCCCGCATCCGCGTGAAACAGGCCACAGCGGAAGGCTCTCCCTGGGCTTGCGCACGCCATGGCAGAATGACCCCAACAGCAGTGACGTTCAGCGCACTCCGGGGTCGGTGAAAATCCGAACCGGCGGTTACAGTCCGCGACCCGTCCGCAGCCAGCGGCCGGTTGACCAGGTGAAATTCCTGGACCGACGGTTAAAGTCCGGATGGGAGGCGTGCGCGGGCGGACGAAGAGCAGTATCCGTGGTCCCCCGGTGGACCACGGCCAGGTGAACGGCGGGAGAGGTGTCTCCCGTGCCGGGCGAGCGATCTCCCGGCAGCCTCGGCATCCCGGCGACGGGTCGTGCCGTCGGCTCGCGCGCCGTTGCCCGTCCGTGTCATCTCCCATGCCGCCCCGGAGTCCGCGCCCCCAAGCGCGAGGAGAACCCGGGTGTTCACCGGCATCATCGAAGAGCTCGGCGAGGTCGTGTCGATCGAGGAGATCGGCGACTCCTCGCGAATCCGCCTGCGCGGCCCGGTGGTCTGTACGGGTGCGCGGCACGGCGACTCCATCGCGGTCAACGGCGTCTGCCTGACCGTCGTCGACAGCCCGGATCAACTGGCGGCCGATACGGGCGAGTTCAGCGCCGACGTGATGGCCGAGACGCTGCATCGCTCCAGCCTCGGCGAGTTGAAGCCCGGCTCCCGGGTCAACCTGGAGCGCGCCATGGCGCTCGGCGACCGGCTCGGCGGCCACCTCGTCCAGGGCCATGTCGACGCCACCGGCACGCTGTTGGGCCGCGAGCCCGGCGAGCGCGACGCGGCCGGCGACCTGCGCTGGGAGGTGCTGCGCTTCTCGCTGCCCGGCACCATCTCCCGCTACCTGGTGGAGAAGGGCTCGATCACGGTCGACGGCGTCAGCCTCACCGTGGTGGAGGCCGCCCGGGACAGCTTCACCGTCAGCCTCATCCCCACGACCCTCGCGCTGACCTCGCTCGGCGCCAAGGCCGTCGGCGAGAGCGTCAACCTCGAAGTGGACGTGCTCGCCAAGTACGTCGAGCGACTGCTCGACTCCCGCACCCTTCCCCCGACGATCGCCGGAGAGTCCAAGTGAACTGGCTCAGCGGAGAAGCGTTCACCGTCTTCGGCGAGCACGTGAAGTGGGCCGACATGTTCGGCAACCTGCTCGGCCTGGCCGGGCTGGCCTTCGGCTGGCGCCGCTCGGTCTGGAGCTGGCCGCTCCAACTCCTGTCCGGCGCCGTGCTGATCGCCGCCTACCTCGGGGGCCACGTCCCCGGCCTGATCGGCAAGCAGTTGATCGTGCTCGTCACCGCCGGCTGGGGCTGGGCCCAGTGGCGGCGGGGCCGCCGGGACACCGGCACGATCGCCGTCCGCTTCGCCACCTGGCCCGAGCGGGCCGCGCTCGTGGTCGGCACCGCGGCCGGCACCGTCGCGCTGGCCTGGCTGTTCACGGCCTACCCCAGCCTGTCCTGGAGCCCCTGGTCGGACGCCTACATCTTCGTCGGCACGCTGGCCGCGATGGTCGCCCAGGCCCGTGGCTGGCTGGAGTTCTGGTTCGCCTGGATCGCCGTCGACGTGGTCGGCGTCCCGCTCGCCTTCAACAACGGCTACCCCTTCTCCGGCCTCACCTACTCGATCTACTTCGTCCTGGTGCTGCTCGGCCTGCGCTCCTGGTGGCTGAGCAGTCGTGAGCCGCGCGTCAACTCCGCCACCGTCCCGCAGGGAGTCACGGTATGACCGAGAACCACACCGCCGACCGCGACCGCGAGGCGGCACCCGAACTCGTCCTCGACCCGGTCGAGCGCGCGATCGCCGACATCGCCCTCGGCCGCGCCGTGATCGTGGTCGACGACGAGGACCGCGAGAACGAGGGCGACATCGTCTTCGCCGCCTCCGCCGCCACCCCCGAGCTGATGGCCTTCACCATCCGCTACAGCTCCGGCGTGATCTGCGCCCCGCTGACCGGCGAGGAACTGGACCGGCTCAAGCTGCCGCCGATGACCCAGGTCAACGAGGACCGCAAGGGCACCGCGTACACCGTCTCGGTGGACGCCCGGGAGGGGGTCGACACCGGCATCTCCGCCGCCGACCGCGCCCGCACCGTCCGGCTGCTGTCCTCGCCCGGCACCGAGCCCGGCGACCTCACCCGCCCCGGGCACGTGTTCCCGCTGCGCGCGGTCGAGGGCGGCGTGCTGGTGCGCCCCGGCCACACCGAGGCCGCCGTCGACCTGGCCCGGCTCGCCGGACTGCCGTCGGCCGGTGCGATCGCCGAGGTGGTCAACGACGACGGCACCATGGCCCGGCTGCCCGAGCTGGTCGCCTTCGCCCGCGAGCACGGCCTCGCGATCATCTCCATCGAGGACCTGATCGCCTACCGTCGCCGCACCGAACTGCACGTCGACCGGGCCGCCGTGACCGCCCTGCCCACCGTCCACGGCGAGTTCACGGCCGTCGGCTACCAGGGAACCATCGACGGCGTCGAGCACCTCGCGCTGGTGGCCGGCGGCCTCGGCGCGGACGGCCGGCTGCCCGAGGGCGAGGACGTCGTGGTCCGGGTCCACTCCGAGTGCCTGACCGGCGACGTGTTCGGCTCGCTGCGCTGCGACTGCGGCCCCCAGCTGGAGGCCTCGCTGCACAAGGTCGCCGAGTCCGGCCGCGGCGTGGTGCTCTACCTGCGCGGCCACGAGGGCCGGGGGATCGGCCTGGCCCACAAGCTGCGCGCCTACGAACTCCAGGAGCAGGGGCGCGACACCGTCGACGCCAACCTCGACCTCGGCCTGCCGGCCGACGCCCGCGACTACAGCATCGCGGCGCAGATGCTGGTGGACCTCGGCGTCCGCTCGCTCACCCTGCTCACCAACAACCCGGAGAAGCTCACCGCGCTCACCGAGCACGGTCTCAAGGTCAAGGGGCGCGAAGCGGTCGAGATCGCGCCGGGTGAGCACAACCTGCGCTACCTGCGCACCAAGCGCGACCGGATGGGCCACGACCTGCCCGGCCTCGACTCCTGAACCCTCCCCACGCCCCACGCATCACCCCACGCACCACCACGACGGACAGGAAGAACGAACATGAGCGGCCACGGAGCCCCCGAGCTGACCATCGACGGCGCCGCCGACCTCAAGGTCGCCGTCGTCGCCGCCCAGTGGCACGACGTCGTGATGAACGGCCTGCTGGACGGCGCCCACCGGGCGCTCAAGGAACTGGGCGTCACCGAGCCGACCGTGCTGCGCGTCCCCGGCACCTTCGAGCTGCCGGTCGCCGCGAAGCGCCTCGCCGACCACGGCTACGACGCGGTCGTCGCCCTCGGCGTGGTGATCCGCGGCGGCACCCCGCACTTCGACTACGTCTGCCAGGCGGCCACCGCCGGCCTCACCCAGGTGACCGTCGACACCGGCGTCCCGGTCGGCTTCGGCGTGCTGACCTGCGACAACGAGGAGCAGGCACTCGACCGCGCCGGCCTGCCCGGCTCCGCGGAGGACAAGGGCCACGAGGCCGTCACCGCGGCCGTCGCGACCGCCGCGGTGCTGCGCGCCGCGCTCTGAGCGCACCGCCCAGACCCGGACCGTGGACGTCCAACGGACTGTCCACGGTCCGGGACCGTTTACCGCCGGTCAGCCCGCACGCCGTAAGGTGAGTCCCATCATGGCTTCGAAGACATTCGAGGAGCTCTTCGCCGAGCTCCAGCAGAAGGCCGCCACCGGCGACCCCTCGTCCTCCCGTACCGCGCAGCTCGCCCAGCAGGGCGTCCATGCGATCGGCAAGAAGGTCGTCGAGGAGGCCGCCGAAGTCTGGATGGCCGCCGAGTTCCAGTCGGACGAGCAGACCGCCGAGGAGATCTCACAGCTCCTGTACCACGTTCAGGTGATGATGATCGCCCGCGGGCTGACGCTCGACGACGTCTACAAGTACCTCTAAACCCGAACCGCACGCCCCTCCCCACAGGTAAGGAACCAACCTCCCATGCTGCGCATCGCCGTCCCCAACAAGGGTTCTCTCTCGGGTCCCGCGGCGGAGATGCTCCATGAGGCCGGCTACCGCCAGCGGAAGGACCCCAAGGAGCTCGTCCTTGTCGACCCGAACAACGAGGTCGAGTTCTTCTTCCTGCGCCCGCGCGACATCGCCGTCTACGTCGGCTCCGGCCGCCTGGACATCGGCATCACCGGCCGCGATCTGCTGCTGGACTCGCACTCCAACGCCGAAGAGGTGCTCGCGCTCGGCTTCGCCGCGTCGACCTTCCGCTTCGCCCGCCCCGAAGGCGTGGCCGTCGAGGACGTCAAGGGCCTGGAGGGCCTGCGGATCGCGACCTCCTACACCGGCCTGGTCGAGCAGCACCTCGCCGACCACGGCGTGAAGGCGACCGTCACCAAGCTGGACGGCGCGGTGGAGACCGCGGTGCAGCTGGGCGTCGCCGACGTGATCGCCGACGTGGTGGAGACCGGCACCAGCCTGCGCAACGCCGGCCTGGAGGTGTTCGGCGAGCCGATCCTGATCTCGGACGCCGTGGTGATCCGCCCCAAGGGCGCGGGCGAGGACACCCGGGTGGACCAGTTCCTGCGCCGCCTCCAGGGCGTGCTGGTGGCCCGCCGCTACGTGCTGATGGACTACGACATCCGCGCCGAGAAGGTCGGTGCCGCCGTGGCGCTCACCCCCGGCCTGGAGTCGCCGACCGTCTCCCCGCTGCACACCGAGGGCTGGGTGGCGGTGCGCTCGATGGTGCTCCGCAAGGAGGCCCAGCAGATCATGGACGACCTGTGGGGCATCGGCGCCCGGGCCATCCTGGTCACCAACATCCACGCCTGCCGCCTCTGACCGGTGCGGCGGCGACCTCGCCCGCCGTGGTGCGGGTAAGGAACGGTTGAATGGGGCGGGGACGCTGACCGGCGTCCCCGCCCTTCGTCCGGATCCGCCCGCTGCCCGGAACCGTCGTTCCCGGGAACGACCGTTCCCCCCGAACCACCCCACCGGAGACCCCACGTGTCCACGCCGCCCGTCGAGTTCCCCGTCACCTGGGCGCCGCGCCGCACCCGCGCGGTGCTGCTGCCGGTCTGCGCGCTGCTGGTGGTGCTGTTCGCCGTGATGGCCGTGGCGCTCCCGGAGAACTGGCAGCTCAACGACCGGATCATGATGGCGGGCAGCGGCGTGCTGTTCGCGTGCGTGGGCCTGATGCTGGCCCGCCCCCGGGTGAGCGCCGACGCGCAGGGCGTGACGGTGGTCAACTTCGTCCGCAGCCGCCGGCTCACCTGGGCCGAGATCGTCCGGGTCAACTTCCGCCAGGGCGACCCGTGGGCCACCCTTGACCTGGCCGACGGCACCTCGCTCGCCGCGGTCGGCATCCAGTCCGGCGTCGGCAAGGACCAGGCGATCGCGCACGCCCGCGCCCTGCGCGACCTGGTCGAGCACCACGCCGGGGCCTGAGCCCCGCAGCGCCGCCGCCGGTCGGAGCCCGCCCGTTCCACACCGGCACCGCCGGCCCGCCGACACCCCTCCGGTCCCCGCCGGGCCTGCGAATCCTCGGCCCGGCGGGTCCGAACACTCTTCCTACCATCGTCCGGGTATGGTCTACGCTGGTAAAAGCAGGGCAAAACTTCCGTCCTGCCCGAAAGACGACTTGAGGAGTGACTTCCCCCCTCGATGGACGATCCGTCCGGTAGTACCTGCGCCGCCCACCTTCCTGTCAGCGGAAGGCAGGCGGCACTGTGATCACCGCCTGGCTGCTGTTGCTCGCAGCCCTCCTGCTGATCCTCGCCAACGGCCTGTTCGTGGCCGCCGAGTTCGCCTTCGTGACCGTCGAGCGCGGGGCTGTCGAACGCTCCGCCGAGGCCGGAGACGCCAAGTCCGTCCGCGTCTCCCGGGCCCTGCGGCACCTCTCGTTCGAACTCTCCGGCGCCCAGCTCGGCATCACCGTCACCTCGCTGGTGGTCGGCATGCTCGCCGAGCCGGCGTTGTCCACCCTGCTCAGCCCCGTCATGACCGGGATCGGCGTGCCCGAGTCGGCCGCCCGCGGCGTCGCCGTGGTCGTCGGCATGGTGCTCGCCACCGTGGTGCAGATGGTGATCGGCGAGCTGGTCCCGAAGAACTGGGCGATCTCCCGCCCGCTCCAGGTGGCCCGCGCGGTCGCCGCCCCGCACATGGCCTTCTCCTTCGCCTGCCGCCCGCTGATCAGCTTCCTCAACGGGGCGGCCGACCGGACGGTCCGCGCCTTCGGCGTCGAGCCGCAGGAGGAGCTGGACCACGCCCGGACCCCGGCCGAACTGGTCTCGCTGGCCCGCCACTCGGCCAAGGCCGGCGCGATAGACGAGGAGTCGGCGACCCTGTTCGTCCGCACCCTGGGCCTGGGCGAGCTGACCGCCGAGTCCGTGATGACCCCGCGGATCGACGTCGCCTCCCTCCAGGGCGACGCCACCGCCTCCGACGTGATCAACCTGACCCGGGCCACCGGCCTGTCCCGCTTCCCGGTGTACACCCACAGCCTGGACGAGGTCACCGGCATCGTGACCCTCAAGGACGCCCTCGCCGTCCCGGCCGCCCGGCGCGGCCTGGTCCGGGTGAGCGAGCTCACCTCGCCGCCGCTGCTGGTGCCCGAGACCCTGCCCGCCGAGCGGCTGCTCGACCAGCTGCGCCGCCTCCAGCCGATGGCCATCGTGGTCGACGAGTACGGCGGCACCGCCGGTGTCGTCACCGTCGAGGACATCGTCGAGGAGATCGTCGGCGAGGTGCAGGACGAGCACGACCCCGCCGACCGCCCCGAGCTGCTCCCGCTGCCCCCGGTGGACGGCCTGCCGGCCTGGGAGGCCGAGGGCCGCGCCCGGATCGACCAGCTGGAGGCGATCGGCCTGATCGCCCCGGACGGCCCGTACGAGACGCTGGCCGGCCTGGTCGCCGACCTGCTCGGCAAGCTGCCCGAGGTCGGCGAGCAGGCGGAGCTGCCGGGCTGGCGCTTCACCGTGACGGGTGTCGACCGGCACCGCACCAGCCAGGTCCGGGTCGAGCGCACCAGTGCGCCGGCCTCGTTCGGAGACGACCAGGAGAACGCCCGATGACCGCGCTCCAACTGGCCGTCGCCGTCCTGCTCCTGCTCGGGAACGCCTTCTTCGTCGGCGCCGAGTTCGCCGTCGTCTCGGTGCGCCGCAGCCAGATCGAACCGCTCGCCGAGGCCGGCCACAAGCGAGCCCGCACCGTGCTGCACGCGCTGTCCAACGTGTCCGCGATGCTGGCCGCCGCCCAGCTCGGCATCACCGTCTGCTCGCTGGGCCTCGGCGCCCTGGCCGAGCCGACCATCGCCAGTCTGCTGGAGGGCCCGTTCCACGCGATCGGCGTCCCGTCCGGTCTGATGCACCCGCTCTCGTACGGCATCTCGCTGGCCGTCGTGGTCTTCCTGCACATGGTGATGGGCGAGATGGTGCCCAAGAACATGGCCATGGCGGGCCCGGAGAAGGCCGCGCTCTGGCTCGGCCCGCCGCTGGACCGGCTGGCCCGCTGGCTGGCCCCGGTGATCAGCCTGCTGAACGCCATCGCCAACGGTGTGCTGCGGCTGTTCCGGGTCGAGCCCAAGGACGAGGTCGAGTCGGTGTTCACCACCGAGCAGCTGATGTACCTGCTGGTCGACTCCCGGGACGCCGGCCTGCTCGACGAGGGCCGTCAGGAGCGTCTGGAGGACGCCCTGGAGCTGGGCCACCGCCCGGTCACCGAGGTGCTGCTCAAGCCCGAGCAACTCGTCACCGTGGACACCAAGGTGACCGCCGCGGAGGTCGAGGAACTCGCCCTGCGCACCGGCTTCTCGCGCTTCCCGGTCACCGACGGCGACCCGGCCGGCCACGGCTACCTGGGCTACCTGCACCTCAAGGACATCCTCGACGTGGAGGACCCGTCCGCGCCCGTCCCGGCCCGGCTGTGGCGTCCGATCACGGTGCTGCGCGGCAGCCTCCCGCTGGACGACGCGCTCGGCGCGATGCGCCGGGCGACCTGCCACCTGGCCGCCGTGCTGGACCAGGACGGCCGCACGCTCGGTGTGGTCATGCTGGAGGACGTGCTGGAGGAGCTGGTCGGCGAGATGCACGACCCGGACCACCGCTCCGCCGCCTGAGGTTCCCCCTTTCGCTGACGGCGTGTCCGCCGCGGGCGATTCTGCTCTCAGCGTTCAGCCGTTCCCATGCCGACCACCCTGGGCGCAGGGTGGTCGGCATGAGGCTTCTCCTGCTGGGTGGAACGAATTTCGTCGGACGGGTCGTCGCCGAGGATGCGCTGGTCAGGGGATGGGAGGTGACGGCCCTCAACCGGGGTACGCAGCCCGCGCCCGCGGGCGTGACCGCACTGCTGGGCGACCGCACCGCCGAGGGCGGGCTCGCGGCGCTGGCCACGGGGGAGTGGGACGTGGTGGTGGACACCTGGTCCGGAGCCCCGACGGCGGTGCGCGACAGCGCCCGGCTGCTGGCCGGCCGGGTCGGCCACTACGCGTACGTCTCCAGCCGGTCGGTGTACGACTACCCGCTGGCGCGCGGGGCGGACGAGTCGGCGAAGGTGGTCGAGTCGTCCCCGGACGCGGAGGGCGAGGTGCCCTACGCCGAGGCCAAGCGCGGGGCCGAACTGGCCCTGGAGGCGGAGTTCGGCGGGCGCGCCCTGCTCGCCCGGGCCGGGCTGATTCTCGGCCCGCACGAGAACATCGGCCGGCTGCCCTGGTGGCTGAACCGGATCGCCCGGGGCGGCCCGGTGCTCGCCCCCGGCCCGTACGACCTGCCGCTGCAGTACATCGACGTCCGCGACCTCGCGGGCTGGCTCCTGGAGGCATCGGTGGCCCGGCTCGGCGGCGCGTGCAACGTGGTCAGCCCGGCGGGCCACACCACGACGGGCGAGCTGCTGGAGGCCTGCGTGCGGGTCACCGGCTCGGACGCGGACCTGCGCTGGACCGACCCCGAGCGCATCCTGGCGGCCGGCGTCGAGCCCTGGACGGAGCTGCCGATCTGGCTGGCGCCCGGCGAGCTGAACGACTTCCTGCACGGCGCGTCCGTGGACCGGGCGGTCGCCGCCGGGCTGCGCTGCCGGCCGGTGGGCGAGACGGTCGAGGACACCTGGGCCTGGCTGCGGTCGATCGGCGGCGTCGCCCCGCAGCGCGCCGACCGGCCGAAGGTCGGACTCGACCCCGAGCGCGAGGCCGAGCTGCTCCGGGGCTGATCCCGGCGCGATCCCGGGGAGCTGGTCTCAGCCGCGGCCGTCGATCAGCTCCCCGTAGGCCTGGACGAGGTCGGGCAGGCGCAGGGTCGCCAGGTCCTCCCGGCCCGGCGGCTCGCGCAGCAGTGAGAGCCGCAGGTCCCGGTAGGCGCAGGACTTCTCGTAGAGGGTGCGGATGAACCGGCCGTTCCCGAGTTCGTCGATCCAGCCCTCGCGGACCACGTGGGCGCAGATGCTGGCCAGTTCCTCGGCCGCGTCCTCGTCCCAGCCGTCGCCGTCCCGGCCGGCCAGCGCGGCGCCGATCGCGGTCAGCTCGTTCGGGCGGTAGCTGGGGAAGTCGACCCGGGTGGTGAAGCGGGAGTTGAGGCCGGGGTTGGTGGCGAGCAGCCGGTTCATGCCCTCGGGGTAGCCGGCCAGGATCACCACCAGACGGTCGCGGTTGTCCTCGGCGCGTTTCAGCAGCACCTGTAGGGCCTCGTCGCCGTAGGCGTCGCCCTTGGTGTAGCCGGAGTTGGAGAGGCTGTACGCCTCGTCGATGAACAGCACGCCATCCAGCGCCGAATCGATCAGCTCGTTCGCCTTGACCGCGGTCTGGCCGAGGAACTCGCCGACCAGGTCGGCCCGTTGGGCCTCCACCAGGTGGTCGCCGGAGAGCAGCCCGAGGGCGTGGAAGACCCGGCCGAGGATCCGGGCCACGGTGGTCTTGCCGGTGCCGGAGGGGCCGGAGAAGACGAAGTGGCGCTTGGGCGGCTGGACCGGCAGGCCCTGCGCGGCCCGGAGTCTGGACATCCGCAGCTGCGCCGACAGCGCCCGCACCTGGCGCTTGACCGGCTCCAGGCCCACCATCAGCGAGAGTTCCGCCAGCGCCGCGTCCAACTCGCGCTCGTCGTCGACCGGTTGGGTGGCGGGCAGTGGAGCGGTGCGGGGCTGGGCCTCGGCGCGGACCGGAGCCGGCAGCGGGGTGGCGGAGCCGCCCGGCGAACCCGACCGCTCGCCGGCCGCCTGCGGCGCGGGGTCCGCCGTGGAGGCGTCGCCCGGGCCGGGCCCCGTGAGAAACCCGACGCCCTCGACGAATCCGACCCCGCCGGTGTACCCGGCGCCCTCGGTGTACCCGGCGCCCTCGGTGAACCCGGGGGCCGCGTCGCCGAAGCCCCCCGCCGTGGCGTACCCGGCCCCGTCCTGGAAGTCCGCCTCGTCCGCCTCGTCCGGCGCGGTGTCCTCGTACCCGGCCGACCGACCGCCCGCCGGTAGGCCGCCGTCCAGCAAGGCGTCCGGCAGGTCGTCCGCCAACCCGTCCTCCGCCGCGATCGCGGCCAGCCGCGCGGCGGTGTCCATGAACACCGGATCGGCCCGGTGCACCGCCCGGTAGAGCGGCAGCGCGGCCGCACTGCGCCCGGCCCCCTCGTACGCCCGGGCCAGCCAGTACCGCAGCTCCTTGCGCTGGGGCTGCTCGGAGCGGCAGCGGGCCAGCGAGGCGGCCAGCGGCGCCTGCGCCTGGGCGCACATGTCCAGCCGGACCCGTGCCATGCCGGCGAACAGCCCGGCCTCGATGCCGAGCAGTGGGTCGTCCAGCAGCCGGTCGGTGTCCCGGATCAACTGCTCCCAGTCCTTGAGCAGATAGGACCGGCAGGCGTACAGGAACTGGGCGGACGGGTCCTCGCTGGGCGCCGGGCACTGTTCCAGCGCCCGGTCCAGCTCGGCCAGGTGGCGGCCGTCCAGCCAGTGCGAGGCGTGCGCCAGAGCCAGGTCGCGGGCGTCCTCCAGGACGGGCTGCACCCACCAGCCCAGCCAGTACCAGGAACTGAGCGGGCGGCGGTGGCGCCGCCGCTGCTCGCCGAACCGCTTCTGGTTGCGGTACATGGCCAGCAGCGCCGCCGAGGTGTCGCTGCGCAGCGCGTGCAGGCCGAGCCAGGCGTCGGCCATGCCCGGGTCCAGCCGGACGGCCGCGCGGAACTCCTCCTCGGCACGGGCGTACGCGCCCGCCGTGTACGCGTCCATGGCACGCAGCCACGCGCGTTCGGCGAGCCGGTCCGGGCCGCCCGCGTTGCTGTCCGAACTGTCCACCGTCGTCACTCACGCCCCCCGCGGCTTGGCCCGGGGCTCGGTGGCAGGTCGCCTGCGTGCAGCCGGGCCGGTGGTCGAAAGCCCCCGGGCGCATCTGCGCCTGCGAGGAATCGTACCGGCGTGGCGCTGATCCGGAAGGGCGCCCACGGAGTCAAATGCGATCGTGTGAGCGGTCGTTGAGCGGGTGGGGGCCTGGACCGGGGGTGGGGGAGCGCGATTCGGAAAGGACCGGACGGCGCCCCCGGCTCACGGGGGAACAAGCCGGGGACGCCGGGTCCGAGGCGGCCGGAACATCCCGTTCCGGCGGCTGAGGAGAACCTAAATCCTGGCGACAGCGCAGGTCAAGGGCTTGTTGAAGGTTCACCCACGGTGCCCGGCGTGATTCGTCCGGTCACCCCGTCGACCCGCGTCCCGGCGAACGGACGGCTCGGATCCGCGGCGAAATGCGCCGATTCGGCCCGGGCCCAGCCGGCCCAGAACTCGGCCAGATCCGGCCCGTCCCGCTGCTCGCCGCGCCGCCGGGCCGAGGCGGCGTCCAACTCCAGCCAGATCACCCGGGCCAGCCACGGCCGCACCGCCCGCCGTCCGGCGCCGACGCCCTCCACCAGCACCACCGGGGCGACCGGCACCGCGGCCGTGCCCGCGAAGCGGCGCAGCGTCCAGTCGTACACCCGGTACGCGCCGTCCCGGCCGGCCGCCAGCGGCTCCAGCACCTGTTCGCGCAGCCGCCCGGTCCAGCCGAAGGGCTCGGCGTGGGTGGCCAGGTCGTCGAGGTGGACCACCGGCGCCCCGCCGAGCGCCGCCGCCAGCCGCCCGGCGAAGGTCGTCTTGCCCGAGCCCGCGTGCCCGTCCACCGCGACCAGCCGCACCGGCCCGCAGGAGGGCGGCAGTGCGCGCAGCTCCGCCGCGAGCGAGGCCACCGCGTCGCCGGGAACGGGTGGAAGGGCGGGGAAGAGGGGTCGGGAAGCAGCCACAACGGCAACCCTACGGTGCCGTAGCCCACCAGTCCGTCCAGTTACTCCTGGGTGATCGTGACGGCGGCGCGGGTTTCCGGCATACTCGCATCGCCATGCCTGTGAACGGCCGTTCACCGTAATCCGGTGCCGGTCGGGCCGACCTGCCACACCCGCGCCGGACCAGCCACACCACGCTCCGGTGCCCGATCGAGGAGGCGACCGCCGCCATGACCCCGTCCCCAGTGAAAGCCGTGGAGCGCCAGCTGCCCAGCGAGGAGGCCCACGAGCTGCTGAGCCTCACCCGGGACCTGGTCCAGCGCGAGCTGCAGCCCCGCGCGGCCGAGGACGAGGCCGCCGGCCGCTTCCCGCGGGAGGTCTTCCGCACCCTCGGCGAGGCCGGCCTGCTCTCCCTCCCCTACGACGAGAAGTACGGCGGCGGCGGGCAGCCCTACGAGGTGTACCTGCAGGTGCTGGAGGAGCTGGCGTCCGGCTGGCTGGCCGTCGGCCTCGGGGTGAGCGTGCACACCCTCTCCTGCCACGCGCTGGCCGGCTTCGGCACCGAGGAGCAGCGCGGCCGGTGGCTGCCCGGAATGCTCTCCGGCGAGCAGCTCGGCGCCTACTGCCTCTCCGAACCGCAGTCCGGTTCGGACGCGGCCGCGCTGCGCACCCGCGCCGACCTCGACGGCGACGCGTACGTGGTGAACGGCACCAAGGCGTGGATCACCCACGGCGGCCGGGCGGACTTCTACAGCGCCCTGGTGCGCACCGGCGGCGAGGGCTCCAAGGGCATCAGCTGCCTGCTCGTCCCGGGCGACGCACAGGGCCTGTCGGCCGCCCCGCCGGAGCACAAGATGGGCATGCGCTCCTCGCCGACCGCGCAACTGCACTTCGACGGCGCCCGGGTCTCCCGCGACCGGCTGATCGGCGAGGAGGGCCAGGGCTTCCAGATCGCGCTCGCCGCACTGGACTCCGGCCGCCTCGGCATCGCCGCCTGCGCGGTCGGCGTCGCCCAGGCCGCGCTCGACCTCGCGGTCGACTACGCGCGCACCCGCCGTCAGTTCGGCCGCCCGATCGCCGAGTTCCAGGGCCTGTCCTTCATGCTCGCCGACATGGCCACCCAGATCGAGGCCGGGCGGGCGCTCTACCTGTCCGCCGCCCGGCTGCGGGACGCGGGCCTGCCGTTCTCCAAGGAGGCGGCGATGGCCAAGCTGTTCTGCACCGACGCCGTGATGCGGGTGACCACCGACGCGGTCCAGGTGCTCGGCGGCTACGGCTACACGCAGGACTTCCCGGCCGAGCGCTACATGCGCGAGGCGAAGGTGCTGCAGATCGTCGAGGGCACCAACCAGATCCAGCGCCTGGTGATCGGCCGTCACCTCACCAAGGGCTGAGCCCCCCACAAACGGCCTCCGGCCGTCACTCCAGGGTGCGGAGTGACGGCCGGAGGCGTCTTCGATCCTGCGTCAACCCGCCTGCGCGGGCGGGCGGATCAGCAACCCGCCCGCGCGGGCCGGCGGATCAGCGCCGGACCAGGCGGCGGCGCTGCTCGGGGATGGCCGAGATGACCGGGACGGCCGGGGCGACGACGGCGGTCCGCGTCGGCCGGTGCGCCACCGCGTGCGAGAACGGCTGGGTGCGCCAGTCGAGTTCGGTGGGGAGCCTGAACAGCGCGTCGAGTCCGGCGGGTTGGGCGTCCTCCGGGGTCTCCACCTCGGCGAGGTCGTCGGTCGGCGTGCCCGAACCCGGGCACAGCGCGGGGGTGAAGGGGTTCCAGGCGGTCGGCAGCAGCGCGTGCTGCGGCAGCCGCTCCTCGTCGGCCACCAGGGCGATCGGGCGGCGGCACTCGGGGCAGTGCACCCGGAAGATGTCCCAGGTCTCGGCCTCGCCCGGGTCGATGCCCGGGACGTGGCCGTGATCGACCGCGAGGTCGTCGCGGCCGGTCGTATCGTCGGTCTCGTCGGCGCCCAGGGCACGCTGGTCAGTCGGCATGAGGATCCCCCTCGGATCGGGCCCGGCGTGGTCGCCCGGGGCCACAACCAGCACTTCCCTTCGATTCGGGCTCATAACCCTGCGGTCCGGTGCACCGTGATGCACCGGGTGTGTCCTTGGCCACATCCACTGCCACATTCGCCTGGCATTTGCCCGCGTGACACCTGCGGGCACCCGATGTGACACCGCGTGCGCCCCCCGTGCCCCCGACCGGGTAGGTTTGCGCACTGTGGAGGATCTCGACCAACGCATCGTCCAGCTGCTCCTAGAGGACGGCCGGATGAGCTACACGGACCTGGGCAAGGCCACCGGCCTGTCCACCTCGGCGGTGCACCAGCGGGTGCGCCGCCTCGAACAGCGCGGGGTGATCCGCGGCTACACCGCGATCATCGACCCCGACGCCGTCGACCTGGCACTGACCGCGTTCATCTCGGTCAAGCCCTTCGACCCCAGCGCCCCGGACGACACCCCCGAACGGCTGGCCGGCCTGCCCGAGATCGAGGCCTGCCACAGCGTCGCCGGCGACGAGAACTACATCCTCAAGGTGCGCGTCGGCGCCCCCGGCGACCTGGAGGACCTGCTCGCCCGCATCCGCAGCGCCGCCGGCGTCTCCACCCGCACCACCGTCGTCCTCTCCACCCCCTACGAGGCGCGACCCCCGAGGCTCTGAGGACGAACCCCGCAGGTGCAGACTTAGCGGCATGACCGAACGCACTTCCCGGACCGTCCTGCTGCGCGGCGGCGCCGTCTACAGCCCCGCCGACCCCTTCGCCACCGCGATGCTCGTCGAGGGCGAGCACATCGCCTGGGTCGGCAGCGACGGCGCCGCCGAGGCGTACGCCGCCACCGCCGACGAGATCGTCGACCTGGACGGCGCCCTGGTCACCCCCGCCTTCGTCGACGCCCACGTGCACGCCACCGCCACCGGCCTGGCGCTCACCGGCCTCGACCTCACCGGCAGCCCCTCGCTGGCCGACGCCCTCGCCGCCGTCACCGCCTTCGTCGACGCCCGGCCCGAGCCCGGCGGGGTGCTCATCGGCCACGGCTGGGACGAGACCGGCTGGCCCGAGGGCCGCCCGCCCACGCTCGCCGAACTCGACGCCGCCGCCCGCGGCGCCGCGCTCTACCTCTCCCGCACCGACGTGCACTCCGCGCTCGCCACCACGGCGCTGCGCACCCTCGCCCCCGGCCTGGCCGAGCGCCCCGGCCACACCGCCGACGGCCCGCTCACCAAGGACGCCCACCACGCCGTCCGGCGGACCGCGCTCGCCCACCTCACCCCCGAGCAGCGCGGCCGCGCCCAGCGCGCCACCCTCGCCCGCGCTGCCGAACTCGGCATCGGCGCGCTGCACGAGTGCGCCGGCCCGGAGATCTCCTCCGAGGCCGACCTGGCCGCCCTGCTGGCCCTCGCCGCCGAGGGTGAAGGCCCCGAAGTCTTCGGCTACTGGGGTGAGTTGGGCGGCGTCGAGACGGCCCGCCGGCTCGGCGCGGTGGGCGCCGGCGGCGACCTCTTCGCGGATGGCGCGCTGGGCTCGCACACCGCCTGCCTGCACACCCCCTACGCCGACGCCGAGCACACCGGCACCGCCTACCTGACCGCCGAGCAGGTCGCCGACCACGTCGCCGCCTGCACCGAGGCCGGGCTCCAGGCCGGCTTCCACGCCATCGGCGACGCGGCCGTGGCCGCCGTCCTGGACGGCGTCCGGGCGGCCGGGGAGCGGGTCGGCGCCGGGCGGGTCAAGGCGCTGCGCCACCGCGTCGAGCACGCCGAGGCGCTGGACGACGAGTCCGTCGCCGCCTTCGCCGAACTCGGCCTCACCGCCTCCGTCCAGCCCGCCTTCGACGCCGCCTGGGGCGGCCCGGACGGCATGTACGTCCAGCGCCTCGGCGCCGAGCGGGCCGCCGCGCTCAACCCCTTCGCCGCCCTGCTGCGGGCCGGTGTGCCGCTGGCCTTCGGCTCGGACGCCCCGGTCACCCCGCTCGACCCCTGGGGCACCGTCCGCGCGGCCGCCTTCCACCAGACCCTGGACCACCGGATCTCCGTCCGCGCGGCCTTCACCGCGCACACCCGCGGCGGCTGGCGCGCGATCGGCCGCGACCAGGACGGCGTGCTCGTGCCCGGCGCCGTCGCCAGCTACGCGATCTGGGCCGCCGACGAACTGGTCGTCCAGGCCCCGGACTCCCGGGTGGCGGGCTGGTCCACCGACCCGCGCTCCGGCACCCCGGGCCTGCCCGACCTCACCCCCGGCCACCCGCTGCCGGCCTGCCTGCGCACCGTCGTCCGCGGCCGCACCGTCCACCGGGCCGCCGAGTAGAGCCGAGCAGACCCGCGTGAACCCGGCCGAAGCGGCGGCCTGGCGGCCGTGGGGCGACCCCCAGGACGACCGCCCCGCTGGTCCCCGCCGGCTTCACCGTCCCCCGCGAGCTGCCCGCCCCGGACTTCCGCCCGGAGCCCCTGGGCGGGCAGCACCGCGCCGCCGACCCCGCCGCCCGGTCGGGGGCGTGTGCGGCAAGGCCCGCCGGGCCGTGAGGCGCTGACCCTGCTACCACCCTGACCTCACGCTTCCCTGACCTTCCGGGGTACCTTCTTCGGACAGCGTCCGAACAGCAAGATCCAGGAAGATGGTGCGCCGGTGGCCATGCCCGTCACCCAGGAGCGGCCGGGGGCCGCACCCGAGCCGGCGGAGTCGGCGCCCAGGCCCGGCCGGGCCGCCCGCGCCGTCGCCAAGGTCCGGGCGGGCCTTCCCCGCACCGGCCTCGCGGCCCTGGCGGGTCTGCTGCTCGCACTCGCCTTCCCGCCCTTCGACCTGTGGCCGCTGTCGCTGGCCGGCGTCGCCGCGCTGTCCCTGCTCACCCGGGGCCGCACCGTCCGCCAGGCGGTCTGGACGGGCTTCGCCTTCGGCCTGCCGTTCTTCCTGCTGCTGCTCAGCTGGCTGCGGGTGGTCGGCTGGGACGCGACGGTCGGCCTGTCGGTCGTGGAGGCGCTGTTCCTGGCCGTCCTCGGCGGCGGTCTGGCCCTCACCTCCCGGCTGCCGGCCTGGCCGCTCTGGGCGGCCTGCCTGTGGATCACCCAGGAGTGGGCGCGCGACCGGCTGCCGTTCGGCGGCTTCCCGTGGGGGCGGCTGGCCTTCGCCAACACCGCGACCCCGTTCACGCCGCTGGCCGCGCTCGGCGGCGCACCGCTGGTGACCTTCGCGGTCGCCCTCTCGGGAGCCCTGCTCGCCGGCGCCGCGCTGCGCCTGCGCGGGCCGCGCAAGACGCCCCGGGCCGCCGCGCTGGCGGGGCTGGGCGCGGTGGCCGCGCTGCTGGCCGGGTACCTGGTGCCGGTGCCGACCGCGCCGGCCGACACCGTGAAGGTCGCCATCGTCCAGGGCAACGTGCCCAACCCGGGCATGGACTTCCTGGGCCGCCCGATGATGGTCCTCAACAACCACGCGGTGGCGACCGAGCGGCTGGCCGCGGACATCGCCGCCGGCAAGGCCGAGCGCCCCGACATCGTGATCTGGCCGGAGAACTCCTCCGACCTGGACCCGTTCAGCGACCCGCTCGCCTACCAGCGCATCGACCAGGCCGTGAAGACGGTGGGCGTGCCCACCCTGGTCGGCACCCTGGTGGACGGCCCGGACGCGCAGCACGTCCAGAACGAGGGCATCGTCTGGGACCCGAAGACCGGCCCCGGCGCCTCCTACACCAAGCAGCACCCCGTCCCGTTCGGGGAGTACGTGCCGTTCCGCGCCCAGCTGATGAAGGTGATCACCCGGCTCCAGCGGGTCGCCCGGGACTTCTACCCCGGCGACCACAACGGCGTCATGCAGCTCGGCCCGGCCCGGATCGGCGACGTGATCTGCTTCGAGGTCGCCTACGACGAGATCGTCCGCGACACCGTGGACAGCGGCGCCCGCGTCCTGGTGGTCCAGACCAACAACGCGACCTATGCCAAGACCGGCCAGCCCGAGCAGCAGCTCGCGATGAGCCGGCTGCGCGCGGTCGAGCACGGCCGGGCCGTGCTGATCGCCGCCACCAGCGGCATCAGCGCGGTGATCGCCCCGGACGGCACGGTCCAGCAGCGTACCGAGGAGCTGACCGCGGCCGAGCTGTCGGCGGTCGTCCCGCTGCGCGACGGCACCACGGTCGCCGACCGGGTCGGCGCCGCGCCGGAGTGGACGCTGGCCCTCGCGGGCCTGCTGGCCTGCGGCGCGGGCGTGCTGGTCGGCCGCCGACGGAAGACCGGCGCCGGAACACCGGCCGCGGGGGAATCGTTGGACCAGGTGGTGCCGTAGCCGGCCCGGACCTCCCGTGCGGCGCGCAGAGCACTGCTTGGAGTGGATTCGTACCGTGACCCAGCAAGCTACCCCCGCCCGTCCGGCCCCGCGCGGCAAGCTCCGCCGGGTGCTGCCGCTGCTGATCACCGCCTGGCTGGTGCTGGAGATCTGGCTGCTGGTCCAAGTGGGCTCGTGGCTGGGTGGATTCGTCGTCGTGCTGCTGCTCGTCGCGGGCGCGCTGATCGGCGGTTCGCTGATCAAGCGGGCCGGGCTGAAGGCGCTGTCCGCGGCGATCGAGCAGAGCAAGGACCCGAAGTCCGAGCAGCCCGAGACCGGCACCAGCCTGACGGTGCTGGCGGGCCTGCTGCTGATCGTCCCGGGCTTCCTGTCGGACCTGGTGGCGCTCACCCTGCTGTTCCCGCCCACCCGGGCGCTCTGGCGGGCCGGTGGCCGCCGGGTGGCCGACAAGGCGCTGCGCAGCACCGTCGCCGGGGCTGATCCGTTCGCGGACGCGATGCGGCTGCAGGAACAGCTGCGCATCCACCGCCCGGACGGCAAGGTGATCCAGGGCGAGGTGGTGGAGCCCGGTGATGGCCCGCGCGGTCCGCAGGGCCCGGACACCACCTACCGCCCGCCGATCTCGGGCTGACCGCCCCTCCCGGGAACGCGAGAGCCGGCCTCGCCTCGCCTTCCCGGGAGCGCGCGGGAACGCGAGGCGGGAACGCGAAAGGGACCCTGGTGACCAGGGTCCCTTTTCGCGTCCTCCCGCCGTGGCGGGAGCGAGGTCAGGCGCTCTTGCGGGTGTCCCGCGGGTGTACCGCGAGGTTCATTCCGCCGGAGCGGAGCACGGCCAGTCGCTCGGCCAGTACCTCCTCCAGTTCCTCACGGGTCCGGCGCTCCATCAGCATGTCCCAATGGGTACGCGTCGGCTTGACCTTCTTCTCTTCCGGCTCGTCGCCGTCGAGAAGTACCGCCTCCTGGCCACAGAAGCGGCATTCCCAGGCCTGGGGGATCTCCGCCTCGACCGAGAAAGGAACCTCGAATCGGTGTCCGTTCTGACATGCATACTCGACGGTCTGGCGGGGAGCCAGATCGATACCGCGGTCGGTCTCGTAGCTAGTGGCCCCGAGTCGCGTGCCGCGGAGAGCTCGCTCGCTCATGAATCGTGCCTCCCGGGCTTATGGCCCACAGGACTAGTGGTCGCTGTTCTTCGTCGTTCGGTCAACGCTCGGCTTCCGACGAAGATTCCCGTCCGGGGACATGCGTCGTCTGTCGTGCCGCCCCTGTTTGTACCCATCGGCGCCCGATTTGTCACATCTGGCCGTGGATATCACCCTAGGTGTCACCTATTTCACATCTGGTGATCGGTCGGCCTTTCCGGGACGAGCCTACCGGGGCGGGATTCGACGACCGCCGCCGCCCCCGCCCGACGTGGTCAGGAGATCGGGCGGGAACGGATCATCGGCTCGCCCTTGGCGAGGTCGACCGGGTGGGCCCGGGGGGCCGGATCGGCGGGCAGGACCACCGGCGGGCGCTCCGGCCGGGGCGGCAGGTCGGCGGCGGCCTCGGTGCGGGTGTCGCGGTGCGGCAGCAGGGCGATCACCGCGTCCCGCAGCTGGGCCGGGGCCTCCTCGTCCAGCGGGTCGACGGTGGCGGGCACCTGGAGCCGGACGGGGGTGCCGTTGCCGATCCGGGCGTAGCCGCGGCCGGCGGGGGCGTGCGCGGCGGGCACGATGTCCAGCGGCGCGCCGAGCACGGCGTGGCCCTCCTCGGGGCCGGCGGGGCCGAGTACCACCCGGGCCCGGGTGGTGGAGCGCACGGTCGAGGTGATCCGGCCCCTGGCCTCGACGTCGTCGGCGATCACCACGGTGACGCGGGCGGCGCGGCCGTGCCGCAGCGGCAGTTCCAGCAGGTCCTGCGGGTCCGGGCGGCCCTCGGCGTGGGCGAGCTCGCTCAGCTCGGTCGGGTGGTCCAGGAGCAGCCAGAGCGGGCGGGTGGCGTCCTCGGGGGGCGCGGTGCCGGCGTGCCGGGCGGCGTTCAGCGCGGCGAGCCGGCGCTCGGTCTCCTGCGCGGCCCACTCCAGCGCGGCCAGCGCGCCGTGCAGGCTGGTCTCCACGGTGTGCACGCCGGGTCGGTTGACCAGGCAGGCGTGCTCCCCGGTGCCCGCGCCGTCGACCACCACCAGGTCCCCGTACGGGAGCGCCTGGAGCGCGATCGAGCGGATCAGGCTGGAGGTGCCGTAGCCGGTGACGCCGAGCGCCAGCAGGTGCGGCTCGGCCGAGCGGGGGCCGGTGCGCCAGACGACCGGCGGCTGCTGGGCGATCGCGCCGCCCTGGGTGACCGGGATGGTCCGGGCGGTGCCGTCCTCGTCGGTGAAGCCGAGCACGATCTCGCCGGGGGCGGCCACGAAGCGCTGGGCGACGATGTCGGCGGGCAGCGGGGTGAGTGCGGCGATCCGCAGCCGGTTGGACTCCTCGTCCCAGTCGAAGCGGTACTCCCGGGCCCGGCCGGCCTTGCCCTGGACGACCTGCTCGATCCGGGCCCGCGCGATCGGCTCGGTGTCGGTGAAGTACGCCGGGTAGCCGAGTTCCAGCCGGGAGAGCCGGCCCTCGTCGTCGAACTCCCAGGAGCCGAAGGCGTTCTTGTAGTGGCCCTCGTAGTGGTACAGCGGGTTGGCGTCCTCGGGGCCGCACAGGTACGGCGTGAGTGCCGCGTAGAGCGCGCCGAGCTTGATGTCGGCGACGTCCGGGGCGGGCGGGGCGGGTGCGGGCTTGGGGGCCCGGCCGGCCCAGGCGGAGCTGGCCATCAGGGCGATCAGGGCGAACAGCAGGCCGTGCGGCAGCAGGTAGACGCCGACCAGCATCGCGGCGGAGAGGAACAGCGTCGGGCCGCGGCGCTCCTTCGGGGTGGCGTTCCAGCGGTCCTTGGCCCAGCCCGCGTGGTGGCGCAGTCCGCGGCCGATCACGGAGAGCGGGGCGAACATGTCGGAGGCGTGGTCCCCGGCGGTTCGGGCGATCTCGCGGCCCTTGCTGAGATGGCGTTGGAGCGGCATTCCTTGACTCCCCGGGCGAGTGGGACGGGTCGGGTGGCGGGGGCGGAGCCGGTACGACGGGACCCGGGGCGGTGGGATCCGCGCCCGGGCCCGTGCGGGGGAGTGGCAGCGCCTGGAACGTGGACCGCTAGAACTTGAGGCCGCCGAGCAGGCTCGCCAGGCTGGCGCCGCCGGCGGTGATGCTCGGGGCGATCGAGGAACCGGCGACGTAGAAGCCGAAGAGGGCGCAGACGACGGCGTGGGAGACCTTCAGCCCGTCCCTGCGGAAGAACAGAAAGGCGATGGTGCCGAACAGGACGATGCCGGAAATCGAGAGGATCACGTTCTGCTCCTCGGGGAGGGGGGACGGGGACCGTGTTACGGAAAGTGCGCTAATCGTGACAAAAAGTAATAGATGATGGAACGGTGCAAATGGGTGGTTTCCCGTTCAACGTCGCCCTGGAGTTCGGGCGAAGGCGGGCGGACCGGCCGGGGTGGGGCCGTGTCCCGCGCAGTTCCAGTGCGGCGAGGCATTCCCGCCGGGTGGGCGGGAGGTTTCCGGGGGGTCGGGGAAGTTCGCCCGGATGGCCGCCGTTCGAGGGCTGCCATCCGCCATCCGGACGCGCGCTGGCCCGGCCCGGCGCCCGGCCGCTACGGTGCGGTACGCGCGGCTCCTCCAGCCGCACTCCGCCAGCGACACTCCTCCACCGTGGCTCTGCCGCCTGCGGAACCCGCAGAACCCGTAGGACCCGCAGAGCCCGCAGACCGGAAAGGCCGCCCGCCATGACCGACGCCGCCAGCCAGCAGCCCGCCGACGCCCCCGGCGCCCCCGACGCCGAGGTGATCGCCCTGGCCGGAAAGCTCTTCGACGCCGCCCGGGCCGGCGAGACCGACACCCTGGCCGCCTACGTGGACGCCGGCGCGCCCGCCGACCTCACCAACGACCGCGGCGACACCCTGCTCATGCTCGCCGCCTACCACGGCCACGCCGCCACCGTCGAAGCCCTGCTGGCGCGAGGCGCCGACCCGAACCGCGCCAACGACCGCGGCCAGACCCCGCTCGCCGGCGCCGTCTTCAAGGGCGCCGAGGACGTGCTGACCGTCCTGCTGGACGGCGGCGCCGACCCCGCCGCCGGCACCCCGAACGCCGTCGACACCGCACGGATGTTCGGCAAGAACGAGCTGGTCGCCCGTTTCGAGGCCCGCTGATCCAGGTCGTAGGCTCTTCCCTCATGAAGAGCACCACCATGGAGGCCGGAACCGTCGAGTTCCGCGTCACCGGCTACGCCCACCCCGACGCCCAGGCCCTGTCGGCGGAGGTGCAGCAGGAGTACGTCCGCCGCTACGGCGACCCCGACGAGACCGTGCTGCACCTCGATGACTTCGACTCGCCGGCCGGTCTGTTCCTGGTCGCCTACCTCGACGGCCGACCGGTCGCCTGCGGGGGCTGGCGGGCCAAGCAGGCCGGGCCGGACGGGCTGCGTGACGGCGACGTCGAGCTGAAGCGGATGTTCGTGGTCCCCGCCGCCCGCGGCCGTGGCCTGGCCCGGGCGGTGCTGCGCCGCCTGGAGCAGACCGCCGCCGAGGCCGGACGCACCCGCGTCATCCTGGAGACCGGCACCGAGCAGCCCGAGGCCGTGGCGCTGTACGGGTCCGAGGGGTACGCGGCGATCCGGAAGTTCGGCATCTACCGCGACCACCCGCAGAGCATCTGCCTCGGCAAGGAACTTCCCGCGGCGGCCTGACCGGCCCGCCCGCCGGGTAGGCTCACGACACCTCTTAGGGGGGGCGATGAGCCAGCAACCGCCAGGAGCCGACCGGCTCCCCGCCCTGGCCGCGCCCGGTGGGGAGCTGGACCGGCTGGTCCGGGGCGGCGTGCGCACCGTCGGGGCCGGCGCCGTCTGGGCCGTCGGCGAGGCCGGGGGGACGCTCGGCGGCGGCGCGCACGGCGTGCTCGGGCAGGGCCCGTACGCCCGGCTCGCCCCCGGGCCGGACACCCGGTACGACCTCGCCAGCCTCACCAAGATCATCGCCCTCTGGCCCTGCGCCGGAGTGCTCCGGCAGGCCGGGCGGCTCCCGCTCGACGCACCGCTCGGCCACTGGTGGCCGCCCGCCTCCGGGCACCCCGCCGGTGCGGTGACGGTCCGTCAACTCCTCGCGCACACCGCCGGAATGCTCCCTCGCACCGGATTCGAGCAGCTCTACGGGCGCGACCTCGCGGCGATCCGGGCCGGGGTGATCGCCGCCCCGCTGCACCGCGCCCCCGGTGCGGCCGTCGAGTACACCGACCGCGCCGCCGTCCTGCTCGGCTACCTCGTCGAGGACCTCGGCGGCGCGCCGCTGGACGAGCTCGCCACCCGCTGGATCTGGCGGCCGCTCGCCATGGCCGACACCCGGTACGGGCCGCTCGGCCCCGCCGACACCGCCCGCACCGCGCCCACCGAGTACGACCCGCGGGCCGGGATCCACCTGTGCGGCGTCGTCCACGACCCCTCGGCCCGGCTGCTCGGCGGCGTCTCCGGCAACGCCGGGGCCTTCTCCACCGCCCGCGACCTCGCCCGCTTCCTCGCCGCGCTGCTCGCCCCGCCGCCCCAACTGCCTTGGGGCGAGGCCTGGATCGCCGAGTCGCTGCGCGAACAGACCGGCGGCCTCGCCCCCGCCCGCGGCCTGTCCTGGCTGTGCGCCCCCGGCACCGACCCCGCCGAGGGCGCCTTCGTCCACTACGGCTTCACCGGCACCGGCATCTGGATCTCCCGGCGGCTCGGCCGCTGGGCGCTGCTGCTCACCAACAAGGTCCACTACGACCGCGACATCCAGCCGCTCACCGACCTGCGCAACGCCTACCGGCGGGCGGTCTTCGGTTAGGGGCTCTCTTTCGGATCGCGCCGGACGCGCGGCGTGATCCGAAAGAGAGCCCCTGGGTCCGTTCCTGCGTCGAGTACCCGATCGGGTGGATTAGGGCACGAACCGCCGGATCCGGCACGGGGGTTGCGGCAGAGTGGCCACCGCGACGGGGCACCGGCGGAGGAGGCGCGATGACGGACACCTGGCTCTCGGAACAGGACTGGCTGGCCGGACTGCTGCGCGCCTACGTCGGCTGCAGCGTGCTGCTCACCGGCGAAGGCGGCGACGTCCTGCTGCTGAAGGCCAGTTACCGCGCCCAGTGGCAGTTCCCCGGCGGCGGGATGGACCCGGGCGAGGGCCCCGCCGAATGCGCCGCCCGCGAACTGCGCGAGGAGACCGGGCTGGTGGCCGGCGAGCTGCGGCTGCTCGTCGTCGAGTGGCGCGATCCGATCCCCGGCCAGGGCGAACACGCCCACCCCGCCGTGCAGTTCATGTTCGACGGCGGAACGGTCCCGGCCGGCGCGACCATCCGGGTACAGGCCGAGGAGATCGCCGAGTACGGGTACTTCACCCCCGCCCGGGCGGCCGCACTGCTGCACCCCTGCGCGGCGCGCCGACTCGCCCGGGCCCTGGCGGCCCGGCGCACCGGCGCCACCGCGCTGCTGCACTCCACGGGATACGTAGGCTGACGATCCATCAAATATGCCAGTCCGTCAGACCCGTCAGACCAGCGTGCTCCAGTAGTACCAGAACCGATTGAGGATCAGCAGCGCGATCACCGCCGCCCACAGCACCGGCACCGCCCAGTGGTAGCGCGCCGCCTCCCGCACGACCGGCCGCAGCCGCGGGCCCACCGGGATCACCCCCGTCCGGAGGTTGTGCAGCGTCGTGTACCAGAACAGCACCACCACCGTCGCCCACACCACCATGCAGTACGGGCACAGCGCGCCGATCCGGTACAGCGCCTCGTCGATCAGCCAGTGCACGAACACCACCCCCAGCAGGGTGCCCGCGTGCAGGCCCAGCCAGAACCAGCGCCGGTACGCGGCACCGGCCAGCAGCCCCGCCCCGACCGCCGCCAGCGCGCCGAAGGCGGCCAGCCCGAGCAGCGGGTTCGGGAACCCGAAGACCTCCGCCTGCTCGGTGCGCATCACCGAACCGCAGCTGATCACCGGATTGAGGTTGCAACTGGGGACGTAGGACGGGTTCTCCAGGATGCGGAGCTTGTCGAAGGTCAGGACGGCCGAGGCGGCCAGCCCGATCAGCCCGCCGAGGAACAGCAGCAGGGAGAACGCCCGGCCCGCGCCGACCGGCGCACGGCCGGGGGCGCCGGGGGCGGGAGGGGAGGGGTGCACAGAGGTAGCGGCGGACATGGCAGCACACTCCGGTGGCTGGGAGGAGCCGGCCCGGCCGGGGTTCGGCCGGGCCGGTGGTGCCGTGCTTACTTCAGGCCGGCGGCCTGCTTCACCTGGGCGGTGAACTGCTCCGGCGTCACCGTGGACTGGCCGCTGAACAGCGTGATCGGCTTGCCGTCCACCTTGACCGTCGGGGTGCCCGTCACCCCGCTGCCGTTGAACGCGTCCGCGACCTTCGCCGCCCACGGCGCGTACGTCTTGTCGGTGACGGCCTTCACGAAGGCGTCCGTCTTCAGCCCGGGCACCTGGCCGGCCAGGTCGAGGATGTGGTTGACGTTGCCGAAGTCGTCCTTCCGCTCGTCGGGCTGGTTGGCGTACAGCACGTCGTGGAACTGCTTGAACTTGTCCACGCCCTCGTTCAGCGCGGCCCCCGCGGCGGCCAGCGCGGTGCGCGAGCCCTTGCCGCCGAGGGCGTTGTCCAGGAACGCCGCCAGGTGGAACTCCACCTTGACCGAGCCGTCCTCGGTCAGCTTCTTGACCGCCTCGCCGTTCGCCGCCTCGAAGTGCTTGCAGACCGGGCAGCGGAAGTCCTCGTACACCTCCATGGTGTGCGGGGCGTCGGCCTTGCCGTAGGTGATCACCGTGCCGTCCGGGCCGGAGGCGTTCGCCGGGACGACCAGCTCCGTCGGCGCGGCCGCATCGGCGGCCGCCTTCGAGTCCTTCTTGCCGGACGCCGAGTTGATCGCGACCGCCGCTCCGCCCGCGAGGGCGAGCACCGCGACGGCGGACACCACCACGACGATCCGCTGACGGCGCTTCGAGGCCGCCTGCTCGATGCGCTGCGCCTCCTGGATCCGCTCACGGGCACTGATGCGCTTGGCCTGCTGCTTGCTGGGGGTCTGAGCCATGGAAGGTCAACTCCTGTACGCGGCGCGCGGATGCGCGCGGGAAACCGCACCGGGTGCGGCGGGATCGAGTGAACGCGGGAGTTGTGCGCGCTGCCTGCGGACGAACGTGCGCGGCGGCCCCAAAAGGCCTCGGGAAGGCCTCGGGCGGGTCAGCAGGCAGGCGCGAGAACCGGCGGACCACGCCGGGGAGCCGGGCTCAGCACCACGTCCTCGCGGCGCGGCCGCACGCGGTCCGACACCGGCAGCGGCACCCGCAGCACCGGCCGAACCGGAGCCGGGAGCAGCAGCAGGACCAGGGCGCGCAACGGGCGGGCCAGCGACTGGCGCAGCGCGCGCAGCGACCGGGCCAGGCCCGACAGGGCCGCGTCGCCCAGCCGCAGCCAGGCAGCGGCGGCCAGTGCGATCACCAGGTGCACCAGCAGGAGCAGCACCTGGGTCGCCGCCGGGGCCAGCGGCCCCACGTGGCCCAGCGGACCGGCCAGCAGCGACCCGTCCACCGAACCGCCGCCACACACCAGGAGGTTCACGCCGCGCGCGGGCACGTGCTCGGACAGGATCGGCCCACAGCCGGCCTGCCCCAGGTTGAACGTCGTGTTGAGCAGCAGCTCGACCGGCACCAGCACACCGGAGATGTGCAGCAGCCGCCGCTCCCCGCCGGCCAGCGCGGCCGCGACCAGGAAGACGACGGCGGTCGCGGCCGCCACCAGCGAGAGCGGCAGCGGGCGACCCGTGATGACCACCTGGCCCAGCGCGGACAGCGGCACGGCGAGCGCGGTGAACACCGCGGCCCGCAGGGCCCTGATCGCATGGGTGGAGGTCGTCACGTCCCGGAGTATGCCACGACGCTTACATCCGGCACGAGGGCGCGTACCCGGGGAGTGGAAGCGTTGTCCGCCGGAGGCCGTTCGTTCACCCGCCTGACGCGCGCTCAGCCGGGATCGCTTCGCTGTTCGTGCGGGTCGGCGTCCTGTGCGCCGCGCGGTCGTCCCGGGCCTGCTCGTCCCCGCCCGGGCCTGCTCGTCCCCGTCGCGGTCCTGGTCGTCGTCGGGCACCGGGGCCCGTAGCCTGGAATGCGTTCCCGGTGACCCCGATGAGGGGGTGAGCGCTCATGGCGCGACCCGCCACCACGGTGGGGCAGGTGCTGCTGGACCGCCTCGGCGCCCAGGCGGCGGTGCTGGCCGGCCTCGACGACGCCGTCCGGGCGGACGAACCGGACGCGGTGCACCGGATGCGGGTCGCCTGCCGGCGGCTGCGCAGCGCCCTGCGGACCTTCCGGCGGCTGTTCGCCCCCGGGGCCACCGACCACCTGGTCGCCGAACTGCGCTGGCTCGCAGCCGCCCTCGGCCGCGCCCGGGACGGCGAGGTGCTCGCCGAGCGGCTGGCCGCCCAGGCCCGGGCACTGCCCGCCGTCTGCCGGCCGGAGCGGGTCGCGGCGGAGCTGGAGCGGTGGGGGCGGGCCGAGTACCGGCAGGCCTGGCCCGAGGTGCTCGCGGCCCTCGACAGCCCGCGCCGCCGCGCCCTCGCCGACGCCCTCGCCACCCTCCTCGCCGACCCCCCGCTGCGCCGCCGGGCCGGCCGTGACGCCGTCCCCGAGCTGGCCCGGATCGCCGAGCGCGAGCAGCACCGCACCGGCGAGCGCGTCCGGGCGGCCCTCGACGCCGGGGCCGGGCCCGCCGAGCAGCGCGACCGCGCCCTGCACGAGGCCCGCAAGGCCGCCAAACGCGCCCGCTACGCCGGCGAGACCGCCGCCCCGGCGGTCGGCGCGGCCGCCGAGCGGTACACGGACCGGATGAAGGCCGTCCAGGAACTGCTGGGCGAGCACCAGGACGCGGTGATCGCCGCCGACACCCTCGCCGGGCAGGCCGCCGACAGCGGCGAGCCCTTCGGCCTCGGGGCGCTCTACGCCCGCCAGCTCACCGCCGCCGAGACGGCCCGGGCCCGGCTGCCCCAGGTGTGGGACCGGGCGGCGGGGCGCAAGCTGCCGCGGTTCGGCTAGGGCGAACCTAGGTCGGCGCCGCGTGGGCCGGGGCCGCGTCGTGGGCGGCGACGAAGGCGTGGCGGGCGCGGCTGCCGGGTGGGGCGAGGCAGACGAAGACGTACCGGCCCTCCTCGGGCAGGGCGAGCACCGTGTAGTCCAGGACGTCGGTGTCCAGTGCCGGGTGGCGGATGTGGAGCCGGCCGGGGCCGGGCGGGCCGGCCCGGTGGCGATCCCACAGCGCGGCGAAGGCCGGGCTGTCCGAGGACATCCGGCGGACCAGGCGGGTGAGCCCGCGGTCCCCCGGGCGGTCCGCGTGGTGGGCGCGCAGCGAGGCGACGAGGTCCGCGCCGATCGAGCCGGTGGCCGCGAAGTTGCCCTGTGAGCGGTCCCCGTACGGGCAGCAGAACACCTGCCAGAGCAGGTTGCGCTCGTGGGGCGGGCGCCGTTCCGGCCAGGCCATCAGCAGGCCGGCCGGGCGGTTCCAGGCGAGGAGTTCGAAGGTCGGGCCGGTGACGAAGGCGGGCGCGGCGTCCAGGGTGTCCAGCAGCGCCAGGGTGGTGGCGGAGACGGCCGGCGGCTCGGGCGGTGCCCCGGCCGGTGCGCGGTGCCGGGCGGCCAGCCGGTGCAGGTAGGCGCGCTCCGCCCCGGCCAGTTGCAGGGCCTCGGCGATGCCGTCGAGGACCGGGCCGGTGGGCACCCGCTGGCGGCCCTGCTCCAGCCGGGCGTAGTAGTCGGCGGAGATGCCCGCACGGGCCGCCACCTCCTCGCGGCGCAGCCCGGGCGTCCGGCGGCGCCCGGCCGGGGGCAGGCCCGCCTCGGCGGGCGCGAGGCGGGCGCGGCGGGCGCGCAGGAACGCGCCCAGCGGGGTCTCGGGCATGCGGTCACGCTGCCACAGCCGGGCGGGGTTAGCCAGGACCTGGCCGTCCCTGGCCGGCCCGTCCCCGGTCGGCCGGTCCCCGGTCGGCCCGTCCCCGGGAAGGGCTGGCCGCTGGTGGTCCGGGCGGGGCGCCGGGAGGCTCGCCGCATGGGACTTCTCGACGACAAGGTCACGATCGTCACCGGCGCCGGGCGCGGCATCGGCGCGGCCGCCGCCCGGCTGTTCGCCCGGGAGGGCGCGCTGCTGGTGCTGGCCGCCCGCTCCGGCGCCGAGGTGGAGGCGCTGGCCGCCGAGCTGCGGGCCGGCGGGGCCCGGGCGGTGGCCGTCGTCGCCGACCTGACCACCGCGGAGGGCGCCGAGCGGACGGTCGAGGCGGCGCTCACGACGTACGGCCGGCTGGACGCGGCCTTCGACAACGCGGGCTCCGGCCTGTCGCCGGCCCCGCTCGCCGAGCGCACCGAGGCCGAGTGGGACGACACCCACGCGCTCAACCTGCGCGGCAGCTGGCTCTGCCTGCGGGCCCAGCTGCGGGCGATGGCGGCGGGCGGTCGGGGCGGCGCGGTGGTGCTCAACTCCGGGGTGGGCGCGCTGGTCGGCGGCTTCGGGGACGGCGTCCAGCAGGCTGCCAAGCACGGCCTGACCGGCCTGGTGAAGGCGGCCACCGCCGACTACGCCCGACACGGCATCCGGGTCAACGCCGTCGCGCCCGGCGTGGTGCGGACGCCCTCGACGGAGCAGTTCTTCGCGTCCGGCCCGGAGTTCGACGCCCTGGTGGTCCGCTCGACCCCGCTGGGCCGGGCGGGCTCGGACACCGAGATCGCGGAGGCGGCGGCCTGGCTGCTGAGCGACCGGGCGTCGTACGTGGCCGGGGTGACCCTGCCGGTGGACGGCGGGATCACCGCGACCCGGCGGTTCGACTGAGTGCGGGCCCGGCCGGTTCGGGGAAGACCCGGTCGGTCGGGGCGGGCCCGGCGGCACCGTACGGGGGTCGGTGCCGCCGGGCCTACTCCGGCGCCGGTTCCAGCCCGGCCGACCGGGCGGCGGTGCGGAGCAGGGCGCGGAGCATGGGGGTGGTGAGGCGGCCGGTGTTGGTGTTGCGCGGGCTCACGTGGTAGCAGCCGTACAGCTGGAGGGCGGGGCCGCCGTCGGTGGCGGGGAGGACGGCCAGGGCGCCGTGACCGAAGGCGGGTCGGGGCCGGGGGACCTGCCAGCCGGCCTGCGCGAGGGCGGGCAGGAGGGCCTGCCAGGCGAAGCCGCCGAGGGCGACGACGGTTCGTACGGTGGGGCGCAGCAACTGGAGTTCGCGGGTGATCCAGGGGCGGCAGGTGTCGCGTTCGGCGGTGCTGGGCTTGTTGTCGGGCGGGGCGCAGCGGACCGGGTCGGTGATGCGGACGCCGTGCAGGCGCAGGCCGTCGCCGTACCGGACGGACTCGGGGCGGTTGGCGAGCCCGAGGTCGTGGAGCGCCGCGTAGAGCAGGTCGCCGGAGGGGTCGCCGGTGAAGATCCGGCCGGTGCGGTTGGCGCCGTGGGCGGCGGGGGCGAGGCCGACCAGGACGAGCGGGGCGTCGGGCGGGCCGAAGCCGGGGATCGGGCGGGCCCAGTAGTCCCAGTCCAGGTAGGCGCGGCGCTTGGTGCGGGCGGTCTCCTCGCGCCACTGGACCAGGCGCGGGCAGGCCCGGCAGTCGGTGACGACGCGGTCCAGCGCGGTGAGCGAGGTGGCGCGGGCGGCGGCCTCGGCGGGGTGGCGGGGGTGGCCGGGGTCGTCGGCGGCGGACTGCGGCATGGCCACGATCCTACGGTCCGGCTCTGGCCCCGCATCGGCCCTGCGCCGGCCTGCCCGGGCAGGCGTAGCGTGGAATCAGCTGCTCCGGCGGCCCCCGGCTGGGCCGGGTCGGCGACGGCCGGGGCTGGCTGGTGCGCGAGGAGGCCTCGCCGAGGCCGCAAGGAGGCCGCGATGATCGTCGATGCGGTGCTGGGTGCCATCGGGGGGCTGGTCGGGCTGGGGGCGATCTGGGCGGGCCTGAGCGTCCGGGTCGTCCAGCAGTTCCAGAAGGGAGTGGTGTTCCGCTTCGGCCGGGTGCGCAGGGAGGTGCGCGAGCCCGGGCTGGTGGCGCTGCTGCCGATCGCGGACAAGTTGCGCAAGGTGAACGTGCAGATCGTGACGATGCCGATCCCGGCGCAGGAGGGCATCACCCGGGACAACGTGACCGTCCGGGTGGACGCGGTGGTGTACTTCCGGGTCGAGGACCCGGTGAGGGCGACCGTCAACGTGCAGGACTACCAGTTCGCGATCTCCCAGGTGGCGCAGACCTCGCTGCGCTCGATCATCGGCAAGAGCGAGCTGGACGACCTGCTGGCCAACCGCGAACCGATCAACCAGGGGCTGGAGTTGATGATCGACAGCCCGGCGCTGGGCTGGGGCATCCAGATCGACCGGGTGGAGATCAAGGACGTCGCGCTGCCGGAGTCGATGAAGCGCTCGATCGCGCGGCAGGCGGAGGCCGAGCGGGAGCGGCGGGCGCGGATCATCACGGCGGACGGTGAGTACCAGGCCTCGGCCCGGTTGTCGGAGGCGGCGGCGGTGATGAGCGCGACCCCGGCGGCGCTCCAACTGCGGCTGCTCCAGACGGTGGTGGAGGTGGCGGCGGAGAAGAACTCGACGCTGGTGCTGCCCTTCCCGGTGGAGCTGCTGCGCTTCCTGGACAGCGCGACGGACAACCAGCAGCGGGCCGCGGTGAATGCCGCGGCGGCAGCGGCGAAGGCCGCCGAACGGGCCGCCGTGGAGCGGGAGGAGGCAGCGAAGGCGGAGGTCGAGCAGGACCGGTCGCAGCACGAACTCCCGCCGCTGGAGGAACTGTTGGACCAGTCGCCGCTTCCGGGCGCGGACGCGCCGGGCGGGCGCGCGGAGCCGGACCAGGCGGCCTGACCGGTGCCCGGTGGCGGCCTCCGCGGGCCCGGACCAGGATGGACAGGGGGGCGGAAGCCAGGCCAGGAGGCGGGACCATGACCAGAGCCAGCGACATCATGCACCCGGGCGCGGAGTGCATCCGCGAGCACGAGACGCTCGCCGCCGCCGCCCGGATCATGCGGGAACGGCACGTCGGCGCGCTGCCCATCTGCGGGGAGGACGACAAACTGCTGGGCATCGTGACCGACCGCGACATCGTGCTGCGCTGTGTCGCCGAGGGCCGGGACCCGGCCGGGGTGACGGCGGGCGAGCTGGCCCTGGGCCGGCCGATGACGGTGGAGGCGGACGAGGACGCGGAGCAGGTCCTACGGGTGATGGAGCAGTACCGGGTGCGCCGGCTGCCGGTGATCAACCACCCGGAGCACAAGCTGGTCGGGATGATCAGCGAGGCGGACATCGCGCGCGGGCTACCGCAGGCCCGGGTCGCGGAGTTCGTGTCGGCGGTCTGCGCAGAGGAGGCGGCCACGGAGGAGGCGGCCAAGGCCGGGGCCTGACGGCGTCGGGGTCTGACGACGGCGGCGGATCGGGCCGGCGGATCAGGGCCGTTGCGATCAGTCAGGGCATCGGACGCGGCCGACTGCGGCTACCCGACGAAGGAGGAGGCCGCGGCCGCGCCGGGGCCTTCCTCGGCGAGCACGCCGCGCCCTAATCGCGCTCCCGAAGCGCCCGGGCGATCAGTTCCGCCAGGTGCAGGGCCTGGCGGCCCTGGGCGAGTTGGGCGATCTGGGTGCGGCAGCTGAAGCCGTCGGCCAGGACCACCGTGTCGGGGGCGGCGGCCCGGACCTCGGGGAGCAGGACGCGCTCGGCGATCGCCTCGGACACCTCGAAGTGGCCCCGCTCGAAGCCGAAGTTGCCGGCCAGGCCGCAGCAGCCGGAGTCCAGCACCCGGTTGTGCAGGCCGAGTCGGTCCTCGATCCGGCGGTCGGCGGCGCTGCCGAGGACGGCGTGCTGGTGGCAGTGGGTCTGGGTGACGGCGTCCAGCGGGACCTGGGGGAGCGGGGTGTCGGGGGCGTACTGGTCGAGGAACTCGGCGAAGGTGCGGGTGCGTTCGGCGAGCGGGCGGCCGTCCGGGCCGAGCAGCCGGGGCAGGTCCTCGCGCAGGGCGGCGGTGCAGCTCGGGTCCATCCCGACCACCGGGGTGTCGGCGGGCAGCCCGGCGCCGGCCAGCGTCCGCAGGCTGCGCCGCAACACCCGGCGGGCGGTGCCGAGTTGGCCGGTGGAGTACCAGGTCAGGCCGCAGCAGACCGGGCCGGCGGGCAGCCGTACGTCGAAGCCCAGGTGCTCCAGCACCTCGACGGCGGAGCGCAGCACGTTCGGCTGGAGGTGGTCGGAGAAGGTGTCCGGCCACAGCAGCACCGGCCGTGCCCCCGCCGGGGCCGGGTGCGCGGCGCGGTGGCGGCGGTACCAGCGGGTGAAGGTCTCCGGCGGGAGGACCGGCAGCACCCGGCGCCGGTCGATCCCGCCGAGCCGCTTGAGCAGCCCGGCGGCCGGGGAGCGGGCGAGGGTGTTGGCGGCGCCGGGGGCGAGGGCGGCGGCCCGCAGCCAGAGCGGCAGCCAGCCCATCGAGTAGTGGGCGAGCGGGCGCGGGCGGTGCCGGTAGTGCTGGTGCAGGAACTCGGCCTTGTAGGTCGCCATGTCGACATGGACCGGGCAGTCGCTCGCGCAGCCCTTGCAGCTCAGGCAGAGGTCCAGGGCCTCCCGGACCTCCGTCGAGCGCCAGCCGTCGGCGATCGTCGCGCCGCCCTGGCGGCCGGGAGGTGCTGCCATGCCGCGCAGCATCTCGGCCAGCAGCCGGGCCCGGCCCCGGGTGGAGTGCCGCTCCTCGCCGGTGGCCATGTAGCTGGGACACATCACCCCGGTGTTCGGGTCCACGCACTTGGCGACGCCGACGCAGCGGTGCACGGCCTTGGCCAGGCTGCCGCCGTCCTGCTCGTACGGGAGGGCGAGCGGCAGCGGGCGGCGCGGGGCGGTGACGAAGCGCAGGTCGGCGTCGAGCGGGCGCGGGTCGACCATGGTCCCCGGGTTGAGCAGGTGCTCGGGATCCCAGATCCGTTTGAACTCGCCGAACAGGGCGATCACGTCGGGCGGGTACATCCGGGGCAGCAGTTCGCCGCGGGCCTGCCCGTCGCCGTGCTCGCCGGAGAGCGAACCGCCGTAGGAGACCACCAGGTCGGCGGCCTGCTCCAGGAACTCCCGGAAGACCAGTACCCCGGCGGGCTCGTCCAGCGGGAAGTCGATCCGCAGGTGCACGCAGCCGTCGCCGAAGTGCCCGTACGGCACGCCGCGCAGGCTGTGCCGGCGCAGCAGGGCGCGCAGGTCCCGCAGGTAGTCGCCGAGGCGCTCGGGCGGGACGGCGGAGTCCTCCCAGCCGGGCCAGGCCTCGCCGCCGCCGGGCAGCCGGGTGACGATGCCGGCGCCCGCCTCCCGGACGGCCCAGAGCTGGCGCTGCTCGGCCGGGTCGGTGACGAGGGCGACGGAGGCGGAGCGCTCGCGGCGCACCGCGTCGGCGAGCCGGCGGGCGGCCTGGTAGGCCTCGACCGAGGTGGCGCCGCCGGTCTCCAGGAAGAGCCAGCACTCGCCCGCGGGCAGCCGGTCCAGTGCGGGCGGGCGGGGGCCGGCGGCGAGCAGTGCGGCGATCAGGTCGGCGGACATGCCCTCGGCGGTGAGCGGCCCGAGCGGCAGCAACGCGGGGACGGCGTCGGCGGCGGCGCCCTCGTCGGGGTAGCCGGCCACCACCAGGGCGCGCGCGGGCGGCTCCTCGACCAGCCGGACGGTCGCGCCGAGCAGCAGCGCGCAGGTGCCCTCGGTGCCGGTGAGCGCGCGGGCCAGGTCGTGGCCGTGCTCGGGCAGCAGGGCGTCCAGCGGGTAGCCGGAGGTGCGGCGGGGCAGCGCGGGCAGGCCCTGGCGGATGGTGGCGAGGTTGCGGTCGGTGAACTCCTGGAGCTGCCGGTGGAGTTCACCGGGCCGCCCGGGCAGGGTGCGGAGCGCGGCGCGCTCCTGCGGGGTGAGCCGACCGCCCACGGTCAGCTCGGTGCCGTCCGCGAGCAGCAGGTCCAGCCGCTCGACGTTGTCCGAGGTGCGCCCCCAGGCGAGCGAGTGCGAGCCGCAGGAGTCGTTGCCGATCATGCCGCCGAGGGTGCAGCGGCTGTGCGTGGACGGGTCGGGGCCGAAGCGCAGCCCGTACGGCCGGGCGGCGCGCTGGAGGTCGTCCAGCACGGTGCCCGGCTGGACCCGGGCGGTGCGGGCCTGCGGGTCGACGTCCAGGACGGCGCCGAGGTGGCGGCGGAAGTCCAGCACCACCGCGCCCGGGCCGATCGCCTGCCCGCCGATGCTGGTGCCCGCCCCGCGCGGCACCACCGGCACGCCGTACCGGCGGCAGAGCGCGAGGGCGGTGCGGACGTCGTCGAGGTCCGCGGGTTTGACCACGCCGAGCGGCAGTTGCCGGTAGTTGGACGCGTCGTGGCTGTAGACGGTCCGCTCGGCGGTGCCGAAGCGGACCTCCCCGCGCAGCACGGCGGCCAGTTCGCGGGCCAGCTCGGCCCCGGGGGCTGCGGACGGACGGCTCACCAGGGACCTCCGGGCGGGTGCGGCGACGGCTCCGGCCGATCATGGCAGCCGCGCGCCCGCAGGGGTACCGGCCACGGCCGGGGTACCGCCGATGGGGTGTCGGCGGGCGGCCGCCCGGCTAGGGCCTAGGCCCCGCCGCCTGCGGAGGCGGGGCCGCACACGTCCGGAGTCCGGTCACCGCCGCCCGGTGAGCGTGCCGCGGGCGATGTGGGAGAGCTTGGCCATCTCGAACGCCGGGTAGGCGCCGCCGGCCAGCAGCGAGAACTTGATCCCCTCGCGGCCGCCCGGCCGCCGGTGGCCGGGCGGCTGGAAGCGCCGGTGGTGCTCGGCGGCCCGGTGGAAGAACTGCGGCCGCTCGGCGCGGGTGACGCACCCGGCCAGGTCGAAGACGAACAGGTAGTGCCGGATCATCCGGACGAACAGCGCGTCCCGCACCGCGTACAGGTGCGGCTGGTCCTCCAGCAGCGCGAAGCTGCGCTCGTACTGGTCGAAGAGGTCGAACACGCCGCTGCCCGGGGAGCCGGTGGGGTGGACGGTCTCCCGGCGGCGCAGCTGCACGCACTCGCGCGCCAGCACGGCGACGCGGCGGGCGCCGAGCAGCGCCGCGTGCACCACCGGGATCTCCTCGTACCGGCCGTCGGGGAAGGCCAGCCGCAGCTCCTCCCAGTGGCCGCGGCGGATCAGCCGGTCCCAGACCAGCGGCGGCGCGCCGAACAGCGCGGGCTGGTCGAAGGGCTCGAACACCTCGGGGCCGGCCTCGGCGAGCAGCGACTCCGCCCCGCCCGGCCAGTTCCGGTCGTTGTGCCGGCGGGAGTGGCCGAACAGCAGCAGGTCCACCGGGCCGGTCTGCCCGAGCCGGTCGGCGAGGGTCCGCAGCGCGTCCTGGGGCAGCTGGTGGTCGGCGTCCAGGAACAGCAGGTACTCGCCGGCCGCCCGCGCCGCCCCCGCGTTCCGGCTCACCCCGACCCCGACCGCCGCGTTGAGGTGCAGGACCGACAGCCGCGGGTGCCGGGCCGCGTACGCGTCGACGAGCTCGCCCGCGGCGTCGGGGGAGCGGTCGGCGACCACGATCACCTCGACGTCCTGGAGGGACTGCGCGAGCAGCGAGTCCAGGCAGTCCGCGAGCTGTTCGTGCTGGTCGTAGGCGGGGAGCACGACGCTGATGAGGGGTGAGGGCATGACGCCGGAGCGTAAGAGGACGCGCTGACCGTGGCAAAGCCCTGACGGTGCGTAATACCGATCAATCCCCGCCAAATCGTACGACCGTACGCCATATCTTCACGCGGCCTGCCGGACGCGTCCACGACAGCCGGAACGCGCCGGGGCCCGCGACGCGTGGTGCGTCGCGGGCCCGGGGGTCGAGGCTTGGCAGCCTCGATTTAGTACCAGTGGTGGTTCTGCCAGAACGACCAGGCGGCGCAGGGGCTGCCGTAGCGGGAGTTCATGTAGTCCAGGCCCCACTTGATCTGGGTGGCCGGGTTGGTGCGCCAGTCGGAGCCGGCCGAGGCCATCTTGCTGCCGGGCAGCGCCTGCACCAGGCCGTACGCGCCGGAGGAGGCGTTGACGGCGAGGTGGTTCCAGCTGCTCTCGCGGGACACGATGTTGCTGAAGCACTGGAGCTGGCCGGCCGGGACGAGCTGTGCGGCGATCTGCTGCGGGCTGCCGGTGAGGGCCGGGGCGCTGGTGAGGTTCTGGCGCGCCTGGGAGCGGGAGGCGGCGGCGTCCGCGTCGGCCTTGGCCTTGGCGTCCGCCTGGGCCTTCGCGTCGGCCTCGGCCTGGGCCTGGGCGGCGGACTCCGCCTCGGCCTGGGCCTGCGCCTGGGCTTCCTGGGCGGCCTGGTCGGCGGCGGCAGCGGCAGCGGTGTCAGCCTGGGCCTGGTCGGCGGCCGCCTTGTCGTCCACCGTGACGGCGGCCGCGGGGGCGGCGGCCTCGGTGGTGCTCCCGGTCTGCGGGAGGGCGAGGGCGGCGGTGGCGGCGCTCGCGACGACGAGGGTGGCGATGCCGGTGATCAGGGAGTTGCGGCGGGCATGGCTGAGCTGCATGAAGCGGACAATCCTTTTCCGTCGGGGGCCGTGCCGGTGGCACCGGGTGCGGGGCATCGCACGGGCGTCCGGGTGAGCGGGGCCCGCGCGGCCGTCCGGGACGGCCGTGGTGCCCCGGCGGAAGTGGCGGGGCGGGTCGGCTGCGCGGCGGACGGGGCCGGCTGCGCTGCCTGGCGACGGGCCATTCTTGGCAGGGCCGGGGACGGGTGGCAAAGGCAGTTGCCACTACGGCGGGTAGTAGCCGCAGGGTGGGCGTGGCGAGACGCGGTGATGATTTTGGGAGAATTTGTCCGACGTGCGTATTTGTAGGTCGGAGGCTGGTGGCGCGGGCGGAATGTGCGGGTGCGAGGTGTGGTGGCCTGCGTTCTTCGAGGTGCTCCGGGCGGCCCGACGCGGGACGGGAGCCCGTGCCGGATGGTCGGCCAACGCCCTGGCCGCAGCCATCCACTATCGGGGGCCGTAGACGGCGAACCCCGTGTGGGCGGCCTCACATGTCCGGACGGCCGGGATCGGCGCAGGGTGACCGGCCGGTCACCGCCTCAGGAGGTCGCGTGCGGGCTTCCGGCGGCGGGCCGGGGGGCCGGCTCCGGCTCCTGCTCGTCCGCCGGGGCCGCGTCGTGGACCGGGTCGAGGGCGAGGTCGCGGGCCAGGTCCCGGGCCAGGTCCCGGGCCAGCAGGGTGGCGCCCGCGACGGCCCCCGGCATGGCGAGCACCGTCACCAGCGGAACCAGGAACGCCAGGATCAGCGGCGTGCCGAAGCCCAGCGCCAGCCCGAGCCGGGCGCGCAGCAGCCGGATCCGCTCGCGCTGCGGCACCCCGCGCCGCTGGAGGGCGACGGCGGCGAGCTCGACGGTCAGGAAGAAGCCGGACACCAGGAAACCCAGAGCCGGCACCACCGTCTGCCCGATCACCGGGATGAAGCCGCAGGCGAACAGCACCACGCCGAACGCGGCCACCCGCACCAGGACATAGGCGCTGTCCCGTACCGCGATCACCAGTTCGCGCCACAGTGACGACTCCGGCGGGGCGGGCGCACCGCCCTCGGTCTCGTCGACCTTCGCGGACAGCGCCTCGTAGAAGGGCTGGCCGACCAGCAGGGTGACGGCGGTGAAGGTGAGCAGCGAGAGCAGCAGGCCGCCGCCGAAGGCGATCGCGGCGAGCGCGTCGCGCAGCAGGCCCTGCCAGGGCGAGCTCCAGCGGTCGGCGAACGGGGTGGCCCAGTCGGCGAGGTCCTTCGACCAGCCGCCGAGGAAGACGAGCGCGACGGCGTAGCCGGCCAGGGTGAGCAGCGCGGGCAGCATGCCGAAGCCCCACCAGCGGCCGTGCCGGCCCACCCACTTCTGGCCCCCGACCAGGTACTTCATCCCCGCCACAAGATCTCGCATGGGCGATCACCTTAGGGGTTCCTCCTCCGGAACCCCGCATTGCCGTGTTCCTGCCAGTTTCGACCGGCAGGGCCGGGCCCCTCCTGTCGTGACGCCTGCGGGGCCACCCTCGGTGCTCCCCGACCTGTCGATGGAGGAGCCTGATGAAGCGTCAATTCGGAAGATTCATCGTGCTGTTGGCCACCCTGGTGCTCGGCGCCGGCGCGCTCGTGCTGCCCGCCGCCGCCTCGCCCGCACCCTCGGCGCCCTCGCCGGGCGTGGTCGGCGGCACGCGGGCGGCGCAGGGCGAGTTCCCGTTCGTGGTGCGGCTCTCGATGGGCTGCGGCGGCGCGCTCTACACCCCGCAGATCGTGCTCACCGCCGCCCACTGCGTCAACGGCACCGGCGCCGACACCAGCATCACCGCGACCGCCGGCGCGGTCGACCTGCGCAGCGGCAGCGCGGTCAAGGTCCGCTCGTCGTACGTGTACCAGGCGCCTGGCTTCTCCGGGGCGGAGAGCGGCGACGACTGGGCGCTGATCAAGCTGGCCTCGCCGGTCGGCGGCAGCCAGGTGAGCACGCTGCCGACCACCGACTCCACCGCCTACGACAGCGGCACCTTCACCATCATGGGCTGGGGCGCCGCGACCGAGGGCGGCGCGCAGCAGCGCTACCTGCTCAAGGCCACCGTGCCGTTCGTCGACGACGCCGCCTGCGCCAACGCCTACCCGGGCCTGAACAGCGCGGCCTCACTCTGCGCGGGCTACGTCGACCAGGGAGGCGTCGACACCTGCCAGGGCGACTCCGGCGGGCCGATGGTCCACCGGGACGCGGCCGGCCGCTGGGTCCAGGTCGGCATCGTCAGCTGGGGCAGCGGCTGCGCCCGGCCCGGCTACCCGGGCGTCTACACCAAGGTCAGCACCTACGCGGCCGACATCGCCGCGGCGGCGGCCGGGCTCTGACGCCGACCGCCGGAGAGCCGAAGAATCGGAGAACCGGAGAACCGGAGCGCCCGGGGGATCCCCACCGGGCGCTCCGGCGCGTCCGCCGTCAGCGGTCCGTGGTCAGCCGTCCGTGGTCAGCCGTCCGCCGGGGGCCGGTGCGCCGTCGAACCGCCCAGCCAGGCCCGGGCCCGGCGCCGCTCGTAGGCGATCCGGCCGGTGGCGTCCGGCGGTAACCGGGAGAGGACGGCGGCCGCGGCCTCGTGGCGCCCGGCCCGGGCGTACGCCCCGGCGAGGCGGCCGGCGACCAGTGCGTGGTCGTGCGGGTGGGCGGCCTGGTCCAGGCGCCCCAGGGCGGCGCCCAGGTGGGCCACCGCCGCGTGCGCGTGGGCGGTGTGGCCGGTGCGGACGGCGAGGTCCCGGTGGCAGGTGCCGTGGGCGACGCCCAGCACCAGGGCGGCCCGGGCGGCCCCGGGCGCCGGCTCGCCGGCCCGCAGGGCGGCCTCGGTCAGCCGTTCGGCGTCCGCCAGGGCCCGCCACGTCTCGGGCGCCGCGCCGGCCAGTGCGTGGGCGTGCGCCTGGGCGAGGGCGGCCCAGGCGCGAAGGCCGGGCAGGGTGCGGGCGGTGGCGTGGGCGGCCTCGGCCAGGGCGAGGGCGGTGGCCGGGTCGCCGCTCCACCAGTGCAGGGTGCTCTGCCGGGCGAGCAGGGCGGCCGCGGTCGGCTGGTCGTCGGCGGCGCGGGCCCACTCCAGCCCGGCCGCGTACCAGCCGAGCGCGCGGGTGCGGCGGTCCCCCTCGAAGTGGGCCCAGCCTGCGAGTTCGGCGTAGCGGGCGGCGAGCGAGCGGACGGCGGGGGCGGTTTCGCGCGGGGCGGCGTGCTGCCAGGCGGCCAGGGTGCGGGCGTGGTGTTCGAGGACGGTGGCCAGCTGTTCGCCGCCGGTGTGGGTGGCGGCCGCGCGGTAGACGTCGAGCAGGTGGCCGAGCACGGCGAAGGTGGCGGCGTCCGGTCGGCCCGTCGGGGGCCCTGTGCCGCTCTCGCCGAGGGGTGGCAGGGCGGGGGCGGCGAGTTCGCCGAGGTGCTCCCGCTCCTGCCGGACGGGTTGCCAGAGGGCGGCCAACTCGCCTCCGGTGAGCAGGAGTTCGTCGGCCCGGGCGGGGAGTCCCGGCGGTGGCCAGCGGCGGGCGTTCTCCACTCGGCTGATCAGTGAGTTGTGGTAGCCGAGCAGGCGGCCGAGTTCGGCCTGGCTGAGTCCGCGGGCCTCGCGCCAGTGGCGCAGCCGGTGGCCGAAGCGCAGGCGCGCGGACGCGGGGGCGGGGAGGGGTGGCAAGGGGTCTCCCGGGGGGTGGGGGAGCGCTCGTGGGGGAGCGCCATGCCCAGGTATCCCCTTTGACGTGCCATTGTCAAACTGTGGGTCGCATCCCTCGAACGGCACCGGGCCCGGGAGCCTCCGCAACGGCTCCCCGGCCCGGCACCGTCGCGCGGCGCGGACGGGTCAGGACTCCGCCGCCACCGCGGCCCGCCGCCGTCGGCCCACCACGGCCGAGGCCGCGAGCACGATCGCCGCGGCGACCAGCGACAGGTACATCTGCTTGCGCCCGTCGGCGTCGGTGAACATGTACGCCACCACGAACCCGATCATGCCGATGGCCGTCCAGGTCAGATAGGGGTACAGCCACATGCGGACGGTCAGCCGCTCGGGAGTCTCCCGCTCGATGATCCGGCGCATCCGCAGCTGGGAGAAGCAGATCACCAGCCAGACGAACAGCGCAACCGCGCCGGAGGAGTTGAGCAGGAAAGCGAACACCGTGTCCGGCGAGGTGTAGTTGAAGAACACCGCGACGAAGCCGAAGACCACCGAGGACAGGATGGCCACCCGCGGCACGCCCCGCTTGGTCACGGTCGCGAAGGCCTTCGGCGCGTCCCCGCGCTGGCCGAGCGAGAAGGCCATCCGGGAGGCCGTGTACATCCCGGAGTTGAGGCAGGACAGCACGGCCGTCAGCACGATCACGTTCATCACCTGGCCGGCGCCCGGGATGCCCACGTGCTCCAGCACCGCCACGTACGGGCTGCCCTTGACGGCGTCCGAGTCCCACGGCAGCAGGGTGACCACGAGCAGGATCGAGCCCAGGTAGAAGATCCCGATGCGCCAGATCACGCTGTTGGTGGCCTTGCTGACCGCGCGCTCCGGGTCCTCCGACTCGCCCGCGGCCAGGGTGACGATCTCGCTGCCCATGAAGGCGAAGACCACCGTGAGCATGCCGGTGAACACCGCGCCCACGCCGTGCGGCAGGAAGCCGCCGTGGCCGGTCAGATTGCTGGTGCCGACCGCGTGGGTGCCGGGCAGCAGGCCGAAGACGGCGAGCGTGGCGATCACCAGGAACGCGGCGATCGCCACCACCTTGATCCCGGCGAACCAGAACTCGAACTCGCCGTAGGAGGCCACCGAGAACAGGTTGGTGGCGGTCAGCACCGCCATCACGAGCAGCGCGAACGCCCACTGCGGCACGCCGGGCATCCAGGCGTTGAGGATCTTCGCGCCGGCGGTCGCCTCCACCGCGAGCACCACGACCCAGAAGAACCAGTACAGCCAGCCGATGGTGAACCCGGCCCAGCGGCCGAGCGCGCGGTCCGCGTACGCCGAGAACGAGCCGCTCTGCGGGTCGGCCGCCGCCATCTCGCCGAGCATCCGCATCACCAGCACGACCAGCACACCGGCCAGCGTGTAGGAGAGCAGGATGCCCGGCCCGGTGGTGGCGATGCCCGCGCCGGAGCCGACGAACAGGCCGGCGCCGATCACCCCGCCGATGGCGATCATCGACAGGTGGCGGTTCTTGAGCCCCGCCTTCAGGTGGCCCTCGCCGCCGTGCCCGGGCGGCCCGGCCTGCTGGGGGACCTGGGCGGCTGCCGCAGGCCTGGTGGTGTCCGCACTCATCAGATGAGCCCTGTGCCTTTCCCGCGCGCGGCGCGACCCTCGGCTCGTTGCGCCGGAGGGTGGGGGACGGACCCGCGCATTGCGGTGCAACCTAACTTCTACGGCCGCGTATCGGAACAGAGCATCCGTAAATGTTCGGTAACCGGACGCAAAAAGCCAGGTCAGAGCGGGTGGAAATGCGGTGCGAAAAGCTCAAATCTGACGCACCGCCAATGCGTCGGAGGCGCTCGGACCCCCGTCGCGGCTCACGACCCGCGCAGGTCCAGCACGGTGATCCGCGCCGCGTCCGCGGGCCGGCCGGTCAGCCGCGCCGCCAGGATCCGGGGGATGTCGCCCTCCTGCGAGTATCCGGGCACCACCTCGACCTCCGCCCGCCGCACGCCGGCCTCGCCCCACACCGCGTACACCACCCGGTACACGGTCCGCTCCGGTGGCGGCGGCGGTGCGCCCTGCGCACGGCTCCGGACGGTCATCGGCATCGACCTCCTCGGCCCATTGTCGGCCCGGTGTGGCCGATCGGGGCAAACCCGGGCACAGTGGGATTCTCGGCACGTCCTCGGCGCGAGGACGCCGGGCCGGGCGGGAACCTCCGGCAACGGGAAACTCCGGGAAGGAGCGACCCCCATGCAGACCACCTGGAAGGGGACGATCAGCTTCGGGCTGGTCAGCATCCCCGTCCACCTCTACTCGGCCACCCAGGAACACGACGTCCCGCTGCACCAGGTGCACGCCAAGGACGGCGGGCGGGTGCGGATGAAGCGGTACTGCGAGCGGGAGGAGAAGGAAGTCCCGTACGCGGAGATCGCCAAGGGCTACGAGTCCCCCGACGGCCGGACCGTCACGCTCACCGACGAGGACCTCGCCGACCTGCCGCTGCCCAGCAAGAAGATCATCGACGTGCTGGCCTTCGTGGACGCCGACGAGATCGACCCGCTGATGTTCTCCAAGGCCTACTACGTGGGCGTCGCCGACCAGGCCGCCGCCAAGCCGTACGCCCTGCTGCGCGACGCGCTCACCGCGTCCGGGCAGATCGCCGTGACCAAGATCGCGCTGCGCACCCGGGAATCCCCGGCGGTGCTGCGGGTGCACGACGGCACACTGGTGCTGCAGACCTGCATCTGGCCCGACGAGGTCCGCCCCGCGGCCGGCATCGCGCCCGAAGAGGACGTCACCGTCCGGCCGCAGGAGCTCAAGATGGCGCGGTCGCTGATGGACACGCTCTCCGAGGACTTCGACCTCGCCCAGTTGCACGACGACTACCAGCGGGCGCTCCAGCAGGTGATCACGGCCCGGTTGGAGGGCGTCGAGCTCCCGCACGAGGAGGAGCCGGGCGAGGCGCCCGACAACGTGATCGACCTGATGGAGGCGCTGCGCAGCAGCCTCAAGCGGGCCAAGGGCGGGCGGGGGCACGCCGCCGGGCCCGACGAGGACCAGCCGGAGGAGGAGCAGCCCGCGCCCCGCAGGCGCGCCCCGGTGAAGAAGCCCGCCGGATCGGCGGCCGCCGCCGGGAAGGCCGCCCCGGCGAAGAAGACCGCGACCGCGAAGTCCGCGACCGCGAAGTCCACGACCGCGAAGTCCACGACCGCTAAGGCCGGGGCGGGAAAGACCGCGACCGGAAAGTCCACGGCTCCGCGCAAGGCCTCCTGAGCCCCGCGGATCCGGCAGCCCCCCGAGAACCGGAGGCGATCCCGATGGACCTGCTGACGTACAAGGAACTCGACACCGAAACCGACCCCGAGGCCCCGCCGCCGCACCGGAGCCCGGTGCAGCGGGCCTGGCACTGGCTGCTCGGCCTCAACCCGACCGCCGTGGTGTTCATGGTCGCGCTCTCGCTCGGCCTGGGCATGGTCGGCGCCCAGGTGAGCTGGCTGCCGATGCTGGTGCTGATGGCCATCGTCTGGGGAGCGACCGTCCTCGCCCTGGTCGGCGTGGTCGCCCGCTGGATGACGCCCGGCCGGGGCAGGCACCGCGTGGCGCCCTGACCCGGCCGCGTCCGCGCCCGGCTCGTGCCCGGAGGTCCGGGGGTGCTCAGCCGATCCACACCGTGGTGATGTTGCAGAACTCCCGGATCCCGTGCCCGGACAGCTCCCGGCCGAACCCGGAGCGCTTGACGCCGCCGAACGGCAGCGCCGGGTGGGAGGCGGTCATCCCGTTGAAGAACACCCCGCCGGCCTGGATGTCGCGGACGAAGCGCTCCTGCTCGCCCTCGTCCCGGGTCCAGACGTTGGAACTGAGCCCGAACGGCGTGTCGTTGGCGTGCGCCACCGCCTCGTCCAGGTCGGCGACCCGGTAGACCGTGGCGACCGGGCCGAAGGTCTCCTCCTGGTGGATCCGCATGGCCGGGGTGATGCCGGTCAGCACCGTCGGCTCGTAGAAGTAGCCGGTGTCCCAGCCCTCCGGGCGCCCGCCGCCGCACTCGACCCGGGCGCCGTGGGTGCGGGCGTCCTCGACCAGTTCCTCCAGGTCGTCCCGGCCCTGGCGGCTGGCCAGCGGGCCGACGTCGGTCGCCTCGTCCATCGGGTCGCCGACGCGCAGCGCCCGCATCGCCTCGGTGAAGGCGGCGGTGAAGCGGTCGTACACGTCGGTGTGCACGATGAAGCGCTTGGCGGCGATGCAGGACTGCCCGTTGTTCTGCGCCCGGGCCCGGACGGCGGTGCGCACCGCCGCGTCCAGGTCGGCGCTGGGCAGCACCACGAAGGGGTCGCTGCCGCCCAGTTCCAGGACGGCCTTCTTCACCTCGTCGGCGGCGGTGGCGGCGACCGCCCGCCCGGCGGGCTCGCTGCCGGTGAGCGTCACCGCGGCCACCCGGCGGTCCCGGATCACGCCCTCGACCGCGCCCGAGCCGATCAGCAGGGTCTGGAAGCAGCCCTCCGGGAAGCCGGCCCGCCGGAACAGCTCCTCCAGCGCCAGCGCCGTCCGGGGCACGTTGGAGGCGTGCTTGAGCAGGCCGACGTTGCCCGCCATCAGGGCCGGCGCGGCGAACCGGACCACCTGCCAGAACGGGAAGTTCCACGGCATCACGGCCAGCACCGCCCCGAGCGGGCGGTAGCGGACGTAGGCGCGGGCGGCGCCGGAGTCGGCGACGTCGGCCGGGGCCGGGTGCTCGTCGGCGAGCAGTTCCTCGGCGCGGTCGGCGTACCAGCGCATCGCCGTGGCGCACTTGGCGGCCTCGGCCCGGGAGGCGGCGAGCGGCTTGCCCATCTCCTCGGTCATCGTGCGGGCGATCGCCTCCCGGTCCTGGTCCAGCAGGTCGGCGGCCCGGCGCAGCAGGTCGGCGCGGGCGGCGAAGGGGGTGGTGCGGTAGCCGTGGAACGCGGCCTCGGCGCGGGCCAGCCGCTGTTCGATGCCGGCCGCGTCGAGCGGTTCGAAGGTCTCCAGGATCTCGCCGGTCGCGGGGTTGACGCTGGCGATGGGCATGCGGGGCTCCCAGGGGGGTCGGGGTCCGGTGCGTCTGCGCCTCTCACCCTCCCCGACGGCCCGCCCGGGGGCACGCCACCACCGCCCGGCGTGTCCCGCCGGGCGGTGGTGGCGCGGGCACGTCTACTCGGGCAGCGACTCCACCCGGGCCGCCGCCTCGCGGGCCCGGGCGCCGGCCCTGGTCCGCCCGGCCGTCACCAGCCGGCTGGGAAAGCGGTGCAGGTACTCGGCCTCCAGCTGCCCGGTGCGCAGGGTGTGCCGCTTGAGGGCCTCCTCCGAGCCGTACAGGAAGGTCTCGTGGCGCGTGCGGTGCAGCTGTTCCAGCTCGTGCAGGAGCGTGTCGTTGCCCAGGGCGTGCGGGGAGACGCCCGCAGGCCGGATGTGCGGATCCTCGACGTGCCGCATCTGGTACCTCCTCGGCGGAAGCCCCCTCCTCCAGGGTGCCCGCTGCCCCCGGCCGGTGCACCAGTTCGGGTGGCCGGGGGCGCGCCCGTCAGGCCGATCGTGATCGAACGGATCGTAGGATGAATGCTTCTGGACTCTTCGCTCCCGCCCCCTACAGCTCGGACAGATCCCCCATGCCGCTCCCCAAGGCCGAACTCCACCTGCACATCGAAGGCACCCTGGAGCCCGAACTCGCCTTCGCCCTCGCCGCCCGCAACGCGGTCGCGCTGCCCTACGCCGACACCGAGGCGCTGCGGAAGGCGTACTCCTTCAGCGACCTGCAGTCCTTCCTGGACCTGTACTACGCCCTGATGGCCGTGCTGCGCACCGAGGAGGACTTCGCCGACCTCGCCGACGCCTACCTCACCCGGGCGGCCGAGGCGGGGGTCCGGCACGCGGAGATCTTCTTCGATCCGCAGGCGCACACCGCGCGCGGCGTGCCGCTCGGCGTGGTGGTCGACGGCCTGACCCGGGCGCTGGCGCGCAGCGAGGAGCGGCACGGGATCAGCACCCGGCTGATCATGTGCTTCCTGCGGGACGAGTCCGCCGAATCCGCGCTGGAGACCTTCGAGGCCGCCCGCCCGTACTTCGACCGGATCGCGGGCATCGGCCTCGACTCGGCCGAGGTCGGCCACCCGCCGGCCAAGTTCCGCGAGGTCTACCGGCGGGCCGCCGAGGCCGGGCTGCGCCGCGTCGCGCACGCGGGCGAGGAGGGCCCGGCGTCCTACATCACCGAGGCGCTGGACGTGCTCGGCGTCGAGCGGATCGACCACGGCCTGCGCTGCCTGGAGGACGGCGAGCTGGTCGCGCGGCTGGTCCGCGAGCAGGTCCCGCTGACGCTCTGCCCGCTCTCCAACGTCCGCCTGCGGTGCATCGACACCCTCGCCGACCACCCGCTGCGCGAGATGCTGGAGGCCGGTCTGCTGGTCACCGTCAACTCGGACGATCCGGCGTACTTCGGCGGCTACGTCGACGACAACTTCCGGGCCGTGCAGCAGGCCCTCGCGCTCGACGAGGAGACCCTGCGTCGGCTCGCCGCCAACTCCTTCCGGGCCTCCTTCATCGACGACGAGCGCCGGGCCGAACTGCTGGCCGAGGTCGAGGAGTTCCGCTTCTAGGAACTGTCCTGAACGGCGGCTGACGGACCGGCCGCCCGGCCCCGGAGCGTAGGGCCCGGGGCCGGGCGGACGAGGTCAGAGCAGGGTGCTCCAGTAGTACCAGAACCGGTTGAGGACCAGCAGGGCGATCACCGCGTACCAGAGCGCCGGGACGACCCAGTGGTAGCGCGCCGCCTCGCGGACGACCGGGCGCAGGGCGCGGCCGGTGGGGATGATCCCGGAGCGCAGGTTGTGCAGGGTGGTGTACCAGAACAGCGGGATCATCGAGGCCCAGACCACCATGCAGTACGGGCAGAGCGCGCTGATCCGGTAGAGCGCCTGGTACATCAGCCAGGTCACGAAGCCGACGCCGAAGACCGTCCCGGCCTGGAGGCCGAGCCAGAACCAGCGCCGGTACGTCGCCCCGGAGAGCAGTCCGGCGCCGATCGCGATGACGACCCCGAAGCCGACCAGGCCGAGCAGCGAGTTGGGGAAGCCGAAGGCCTCGGCCTGGTCGCTGCGCATGATCGAGCCGCAGCTGATGATCGGGTTGATGTTGCAGGAGGGGACGTACGACGGGTCCTTCAGCAGCCGGATCTTGTCCAGGGTGAGGACCGAGGAGGCGAACAGGCCGACCGCGCCGCCGATCAGCAGCAGCCAGGCGAACGGGCGGCTCGCGCCGTACGTCCGCGCGGCGGGGGCGGCGGCCGTCATCCGGTCACCTGCTTGACCATCGCGGTGAACTGCTCGGGCGTGGCGGCCTTGCCGCCGGTGAGGACGTCCAGCTTCTTGCCGTCCAGCTTGACGGTCGGGGTGCCGGTGACGTCGCTCTTGTCGAACTCCTCGTTGACCTTGGCCGCCCACGGCGCGTAGGTGCCGTCCTGGACGGCCTTGACGAAGCCGTCGGTCTTCAGCCCGGGCACCTGGCCGGCCAGGTCGAGGAGGTGGTTGACGTCGCCGAAGCCGTCGGTGCGCTCGTCGGGCTGGTTGGCGTAGAGCACGTCGTGGAACTGCTTGAACTTGTCCACGCCCTCGTTGAGCGCGGCGCCGGCGGCGGCCAGCGCGGTGCGCGAGCCCTTGCCGCCGAGGTTCTTGTCCAGGAACGTCGCCAGGTGGTACTCGATCTTGTACGTGCCGTCGTCGGCGAGCTGCTGGACGGCCTTGCCGGTGGTGGTCTCCAACTGCTCGCAGTACGGGCAGCGGAAGTCCTCGTAGATCTCCAGGGTGTGCGGGGCGTCGGCCTTGCCGTAGGTGATCACGGTGCCGTCCTGGCCGCCCGTGTTGGCGGGGACGACCAGCGGGCCGCTCGCGGCCGCGTCGGCGGAACCGGAGCCGGAGGAGCCGCCGACGGCGAAGGCCACACCCGCCACGAGGGCGAGCACGGCGGCGGAGGCGCCGCCGACCACGACCCGGCGGCGGATCCGGTCGGAGCGCTCGGCCTGGGCGCGGGCGGCGTGCATGCGGTCGGTGGCGCTGGTCTTGGCGGCGGCCTTGCGGGTGTTGCTCATGAGGTGTCGTCCTGTGCTCTCGGGCGTGCGGGGGTGCGGGCGCGCGGGGCGCGCGGCGAGAGGACCGGCCGGGAGCGGCGCCGAGCGGCGCGCGCCTGTCAGCAGGCCAGGGCGAGCGCCGGCGGACCGCGCCGGACGGTCGGGCGGACGACGACGTCCTCGGCCGGGACCAGGGTCCGGCTGGCCCGGGGGAACGGCACCCGCGCCACCGGACGGGCCGGGACGGGCGCGGCGAGCAGCCGCAGCCAGCGGGCGGCGGCCGGCAGGTGCCGGTGCAGGAAGTCGCCCAGCATCCGGGCGGTGCGGGCGAGGCCGGCCAGCGCGGCGTCCGCGCGGCGCAGCCAGAACGCGCCGGCCAGCGCGATCGCGGCGTGCAGCAGCAGGAGCAGCAGGACGCCGGTCTGCTGGGAGACGCCGTGGCCGAGCAGGAACCCGCCCAGCGAACCGCCGCCGCACAGCAGCGGCTGGAAGCCGCGCGCGGAGCCGGGCGGCAAGGACGGGCAGGTGGTCTGGGCGAAGTCGAACAGCGCGCTGACGCCCAGCTCCAGCGGCAGGAACACCGCCGCGACCGCCGGGTAGCCGCGCTCGCGGCCGGCCGGCGCGTACGCCACCGCGAACACGGCGACGCAGGCCAGGGCCATCGGGCCGGCCGGCAGCGCGCGGCCGGTGACCAGCACCTGGCCGAGCCCGGCGAGCAGCACGACCAGCGCGGCGAAGACCGCCGCGCGGAGCGTCCTGGTGACCGGGCCGATGTCCATGGCATCCGAGTCTGCCACAGGTTGAAAGCGAAACGGTCGGGCCGGAGGTCCGCTGTGAAGAGCCTCACCACCGGCGCTGAGCTGGGCTTATGCGGCCCTTACGCGGGTTGGGCCGCCGTGCTCACCGGGGCTGCCCGCCGTGCTCGCCCGGGCCTGCCGGCTGCGCTCAGCCGCGTCTGCCCGCCGCGCCGACCCGCTCCTCGACCAGTTCCCGGAAGTGCTCCAGGTCGCCCCGCACGGTCCGCTCGATCGCCCCGGCCAGGGCGAAGCCGCGCGGCCCGCCGAACGCCTCGTGCATCGCCTCCGGGTCGTACTCCACCCGGATCTGCAACCGGGTGTGCCGGGCGTCCAGCGGCAGCAGCGCGAACGCGCCGTGCAGCCGCGGTTCGTCGAGCGTCCGCCAGGACATCACCCGGCCCCGGCCGCGGTCGGTGATCTCGGTGTCCACCGCCCGCTCGGCGCCGTCGACCTCCACCCCGAGGTGCGCCAGGTTCCGCCCGTGCGGGTGGGCGCTGCGGACGCCGTCGACGAACTGCGGGTACTCGTGCACCCGGTGCAGCTGCTCCCAGGCGGCGAGGACGGGGACGGCGAGGTCGATCTGTTCCTCAAGGATGCTCATCACGGTGCTCCGTGGCGGGGGCGCATGGGCGACGCGGGGTACGGCGCGTAGTTCCAGCCTGCGCCCCGCGCGGGGGCCGGGCAAAAGCACGCCCCCGGGCGGGCGGCCGGCGCGGGGCTGCGGGAGACTGGGCGCATGCCGGAGCTGCCCGAGGTCGAGGCGCTGAGCGACTTCCTGTCCGAGCGGCTGACCGGGCGCGTCATCGCCCGGGTGCAGCCGGTCGCGATCAGCGCGCTGAAGACGTACGACCCGCCGGTCACCGCGCTGGAGGGGCGGACGGTCGGCCCGGTGACCCGGCGCGGCAAGTTCCTCGACATCGAGGCCGGCGGGCTGCACCTGGTGGTCCACCTGGCCCGGGCCGGCTGGCTGCGCTGGAAGGACGGCCTGCCCGCCGAACCGCCGCGCCCGAGCCCGAGGAACCCGCTGGCGCTGCGGCTGCGCCTGGCCGGGGAAGCCGGCGACGGCTTCGACCTGACCGAGGCGGGGACGAAGAAGGGCCTCGCGGTCTACGTGGTGAAGGATCCGGCCGAGGTGCCCGGGGTGGCCCGACTCGGCCCCGACCCGCTGGACCCGGCGTTCACCCTGGCGGACTTCGCCGCCCTGCTGAGCGGCGACCGGCGCCGGCTCAAGGGCGTGCTGCGCGACCAGGGCGTGCTGGCCGGGGTGGGCAACGCCTACTCGGACGAGGTGCTGCACGCGGCCCGGATGTCCCCGTACAAGCTGGCGTCCAGCCTGACCGAGGAGGAGGCGGCGCGGCTCTACGAGGCGCTCGGCGCCACGCTGCGGGACGCGGTGGAGCGCTCGCGGGGGCTGGCGGCGGGGGAGCTCAAGGCGGAGAAGAAGCTGGGGCTGCGGGTGCACGGCCGGACCGGCCTGCCCTGCCCGGTCTGCGGGGACACCGTGCGCGAGGTGTCCTTCGCGGACTCCTCGCTGCAGTACTGCCCGACCTGCCAGACCGGGGGGAAGCCGCTGGCGGACCGGCGGCTGTCGCGGCTGCTGAAGTGAGGGCACGGGCGGGGCGGGCCCGGTGCGGCCCGCCCCACCCGGGGTGGGTTTCCGTGGGGCTCCGGTGGGGGCGGGCCCGGCGCGGGTTCAGCGCTTGACGGCGACGCCGCCCCAGTAGTACGCGGCCTTCGGGTCGGCCGGCGGCTCGCCGTCCGGGCGCCAGGCGAGGACGGGGGAGAGGCCCGGCTCGACCAGGTCCCAGCCGTCGAAGAAGCGCAGGACGTCGTCGTGGGTGCGCGGGACGAGGGTCATGCCGCCGGCCCGGGCGGCCTCGGTGACCTTGCCGACCGCCTCCGGGTCGAAGTCCTGGGTGGGGGTGGTGAGGGCGATGCAGCTGCCGGCGGGCAGGGCGTCGCGCAGGGCGGCGACCCGTCCCCACGGGTCGTCCTCGTCGGCGATGAGCATCAGCACGGCGATCATCAGCAGGCCGACCGGCTGGGTGAGGTCCAGCGTGGCGGTGAGCGCCGGGTCGGTGAACAGTTCCTCGGGCTTGCGCAGGTCGGCGTGGATGTAGGTGGTCCGGCTGGCGGGGCTGGACACCATCAGGGCGCGGGCGTGGGCGAGCACGATCGGGTCGTTGTCGACGTAGACCACCCGGGTGCCGGGGCTGACCGCCTCGGCGATCTCGTGGGTGTTGGGCGAGGTGGGGATGCCGGTGCCGAGGTCGAGGAACTGGCGGATGCCGTGTTCCCGGGCGAGGTGGCGGACGGCCCGGCCCTGGAAGGCGCGGTTCGCCTTGGCCATCTGCTTGACGCTCGGCACGGCCTCCTCGATGGCCTGCCCCATGGCACGGTCCGGCGGGAAGTTGGTCTTGCCGCCCAGCCAGTAGTCGTACACGCGCGCCGAGTGCGGGGCGGTGGTGTCGACGCCGAACCGTTCCCACTGGCTCAGCTCGGCGGGGTCGTCGTCGGGCCGGCCCTGGTCCGGGATGTCCTGACTTGTCGTCATGGCCACGTCCTCTGATGGCAGATCATCACACTGGGGAAGGCATAGCGTAGCGGTCGGGAGGGGAGGCCGAGCGTCCGGTCGGGGAAGTCGCGGGGAAGCCGGGGGCGGGCGGGGTGCGCTTGCGCCGTCGGAGTGGTGATCGGGCCCGTCTGAGGCGCCATCGGGGAGCGGCGGCGCTACACGGGGGAAGCATTCAGAATGCTGTCAGATCATCAGATTTACTCACGAATGCCCTCGCGGCGACTGCTACTGGTCGCGGCCGGGATGTCCCTGCTCGGGGCGGCCGGCTGCGGCAGCCCCTGGAGCGACGCGGACGACGCCGGGGCGGGCGCCACGGCGCGGCCGCCGGGTGCCGCGCCGGAGGCCTCCGGACCGGGCTCCGGGCCGGAGGCGGCCCAGGCCGCCCCCTCCGCGGCGCCCCCGCCCGCCCCCACGGCTGCGCCGCCGCCCGCCGCCGCCCCGCCGATGCCCGCCCGCCGGCGGCTCACGGAGGAGGAGGCCAAGCCGGTCAACCAACTCGACCCGGGCCAGCGGGTGGTGGGGCTCACCATCGACGACGGGCCGGATCCCCGGTACACGCCGACCGTCCTGGCGCTGCTCCAGCAGTACGGGATCCGGGCGACCTTCTTCCTGGTCGGCGAGTGCGCCGTCGAGAACACCGGGCTGGTCCGGGAGATCGCGGACCGCGGCCACCACATCGGCAACCACACCTGGACCCACCCCGACCTGCGGCACATGTCCGACGAGGCGGTGCGGGACGAACTGGAGCGCACCTCCGACCTGCTGTACCGGACCACCGGGCGCCAGCCGTCCTGGTTCCGCGCGCCCGGCGGGGACTGGTCGCCGGTCGCGCTCAGGGTGACCACCGAGCTCGGGATGCGGCCGATGGGCTGGACGGTGGACCCGGAGGACTGGGCCACGCCCGGGACCTCGGTGATCACCGAGCGGATCCTCAAGAACGTCCGGCCGGGGTCGATCGTGCTCAACCACGACGGTGGCGGTGACCGCTCGCAGACGGTGGCGGCGCTGAAGGCGTACCTGCCGGTGCTGGTCGACCAGGGGTACTCCTTCTCGGCCCCGTCGAACTGAGCGGGGGCGCGGGGCGGCGGGTGCGGGTGGCGGTTTCCCGATGAAGGTCGCGGCTTTACCGCTTAAACCACCCGAAAGAGTGGCTTGGGAGAACCGTTTCTGCTGATTTTGGGCCTCTAGGGTGATCTCGCATCAATGCATCAGGTACCACCAGGTACCTCCTGAAAGGCCATCAATCATGCGTCTCCGCAACACCGCACTCGCCGTCGCCAGCGCCGTCGCCCTCGTCCTCGCGGTTCCGACCTCCGCCGGCGCCGCCACCGGCGACTTCCTCTACAAGGTCGGCCCCGGCGTGCCGGCCGGGCTCGCCGACCCGGAGAGCGGCCAGTGCATCAACCTGTTCGGGGCCACCGAGAAGGACCCGGCCTTCGCGCCGGAGAACTTCACCACCTCGACGGCCACGGTCTTCCTGGACTTCGACTGCAAGGGCGACGTCTTCTACGTCATGAACCCCGGCAAGAAGCTCGGCGACCGGCTGAAGCTGCGCTCCGTGGTCTTCTCCTGAGTGGGGTGGCCCGGGCCGGACGGTCGGCGTAGCGTCGAACTGTCCGGCCCGGTCGCCGGCGCCCCGCCGTGCCCGTGCGCGGCTCGCTGTGCCCGTGGTCGGGCGCCCCAAGCCTGGGCAGAGCGAAGGAGGGCCTGGGATGACCGGCAACGGCTACGCACACCCCGAGGCGCTGGTCCGCACCGAGTGGCTGGCCCGCCACCTGGACGACGGGACGATCCGGGTCGTCGAGGTCGACGAGGACACCACCGCCTACGACCGGGACCACATCCCCGGCGCGATCGGCTGGAACTGGACCACCGACCTGCACAGCCGGGTCGGCCGCGACTACGCCGACCGGGAGGGCGTCCAGCACCTGCTGCGGGCGGCCGGCGTGGAGGACGACACCACCGTGGTGCTCTACGGCGGCAACAACAACTGGTTCGCCGCGTACGCCTACTGGCTGCTGCGGTTGCGCGGCTTCGGGCCCGTGCGGCTGCTGGACGGCGGGCGCAAGAAGTGGGAGCTGGAGGGGCGCGGGCTCACCGAAGAGGTGATGGACTACCAGCACACCGCCTACCGGCTGACCGGGCCCGAGCGCCCGGAGCTGCGGGCGCTGCGGGACGAAGTGCTCGGCAAGGCCGAGCTGTTCGCCAAGCCCGGCTCGGACGCGGTGCTGGTCGACGTCCGCTCGCCCGCCGAGTACCGGGGCGAGCTGATCGCCCCGCCGCACCTGCCGCAGGAGCAGGCGCAGGTGCCCGGGCACATTCCCGGCGCGGTGAACGTCCCCTGGTCGCAGGCGGCCAACGACGACGGGTCGTTCCGCTCGGCGGAGGAACTGCGGGCGCTGTACGCGGGGAAGGGCGTGGAACCGGAGCGCGAGGTGATCGCGTACTGCCGGATCGGCGAACGGTCGGCGCACACCTGGTTCGCGCTCACCGAGCTGCTGGGGTACCCGCACGTGAAGAACTACGACGGCTCGTGGACGGAGTACGGCTCGCTGGTGCGGGCGCCGGTGACGCTCGGCGGGTGAGGGGGCGGCGGGTGAAGGGGCGGCGGGTGAAGGGGGTCAGGAGTGAGTGGGCCGGGGGGTGAGGGGTCGGGGCGTGAGGGACGGGTGGGGCGCGGGGGGCCGGCGGGGTGTGTGACGGTGCCGCGGCGGTGCCGTGTCGGCCTGTTTCTTTTCATGAACATCTCACAATTGGGGAGTGGAGCGGGAGCCACCGGGACATGGATCGATCCGACCCATCGTCCCAGTGACCCTGGAGGACCACGTGCGCAAGAGGCTGATCGTCTCTGCTGCCAGCGCCCTGAGCCTGTTCCTGGCCGTCCCCGCCTCGGCGGCCGACTTCCAATCCGGCGCGGCCGGCATCGGAGACCCGTACTACCCGACCTACGGGAACGGCGGGTACCGCGTCTCGCACTACGACATCCGGCTGAAATACCAGCCCGCCACCGACGAGCTGGAGGGCACCACCACCATCCTCGCCACGGCGACCGAGAACCTCTCCCGCTTCAACCTCGACTTCGCGCTGAACGTCCAGGAGGTCCGGGTCAACGGACGTCCGGCGACCTTCGCCACCAGCGGCGAGCAGGAGCTGGAGGTCACGCCCGCCCGGCCGCTCGCCAAGGGCAGCCAGGCGACCGTGGTGGTCCGCTACAAGGGCGTCCCGTCCACCGTGAAGAAGTACGGCTTCACCGCCTGGCTGCGCACGCCGGACGGCGCGGTGGCCGCCGGCGAGCCCGAGTCGGCGTGGTGGTGGTTCCCGAGCAACGACCACCCGAGCGACAAGGCCACCTTCGACGTCTCGGTCCAGGTGCCGGACGGCAACCAGGTGATCAGCAACGGCATCCTGACCAGTGCCGTCTCCCAGGCCGGCTGGACCCGCTACAGCTGGCGCGAGAACAAGCCGCAGGCGACCTACCTGGCCACCCTCGCGGTCGGCAAGTTCGACGTCACGACCGACACCACGCCGAGCGGGCTGCCCGTCTACAACGCGTACAGCAAGGACCTCGGCGAGGACACCGACGCGGCCAAGGCCAGCGTCGAGCGCACCGGCGAGATCGTCGACTGGCTGAGCGGCTACTTCGGCGACTACCCGTTCAGCTCGGTCGGCGGCTACGTGCCCAACGTCAAGACCGGCTTCGCCCTGGAGACCCAGACCCGGGTCTTCTACAGCCCCCGGCAGTTCGCGCGCGGCTCCAACACCTCCGTCGTCGTCCACGAGCTGGCCCACCAGTGGTACGGCGACAGCGTCTCGGTCTCGCACTGGAGCGACATCTGGCTGAACGAGGGCTTCGCCCGGTACTCGCAGTTCCTCTGGTCCGAGCACGAGGACGAGGGCACGGCGCAGGAACTCGCCGACTACGTCTACGCCTCGCACCCGGCCGACGACCCCTTCTGGACCGTCAAGCCGGGCGACCCGGGCGCCGCCAACCAGTTCGCGAACGCCGTCTACGACCGGGGCGCGGTGGCCATCCAGGCGCTGCGCAACGCCGTCGGGGACGACAAGTTCTTCCAGATCCTGAAGGGCTGGCCCACCGAGCGCCGCTACGGCAACGCCTCCGTCCCGGAGTTCCAGGCGTACGCGGAGAAGGTCTCCGGGAAGAAGCTCGGGGACCTCTTCGCCACCTGGCTGTTCACCGCCTCGAAGCCGGCCGCCGGGCCGGCGCCGGCCGCAGCGGCGGCCTCGCTCGCGCCGGGTGCCGGTGCGGGACAGGACGCCGGGCGGCTGCCGGCGGAGCCGAAGTCCTGGAAGAAGATCCAGGAGACCAACTCGCTGCACGACGAGGAGCGTTGATTCCTGGGTCCGTTGAGCCCCCGGATGTGACCTGGTGACCTGGTGACGGGCGTGGTCCGGTCGGCCGCTTGAGGAAGCGGGCGGTCGATCGGGCTACGCCGCTCCGGGGCCGTCCGCCGCCAGCAGCTCGGTGAGGCGGCGGACGGCGAAGGGTATGAGCTCCCGGACCGGGATCAGCCGACAGGGCGCGTTGCCGACCAGCACCTCGCGGATGCCCGCCCGCTCCTCGAACTCCTTTCCCACGGCCGGGAAGTGGGTGTCGTTGTCGTCGCCCACGTCGGGTGCCTCGATCCAGACCCGCTCGCCCTGGATCGCCATCGGGAAGCGCCGGAGCTTGAGGCGGCGGTTGGGCGCGAAAGTCTCTGCGTAGTGCAGGAAGGTGTTGCGGTTGTGCCCGACACCGATCAGCAGCACGTACCCGCCGAGGTCGTGCAGCGCGCCGAAGGGCGACTCGCGACCGACCGCGAAGCCCAGCGAGCGGCGGGCGGTGACCTCGCGGGCGTGCGCCCCGACCGCGGCGACCGAGGCCTGCGGATGCGTGCTGCGCAGGCTCTCCGGCAGCGCGCGCAGCGCCTCCGGTACGGCGCCCATCAGTGAGGGGAGCCCGGGGTGGAACAGCGGGACGGCGGCGCGCCGTTCGGCGACCTCGGGGCTCGGCAGGCCGGTGTGCTCCGGTGTCGGGTCCCGGACGACGGCGGTGGTGAAGGTGGGCACCGCGACCGTGCCGCCGGGCCCGACCGCCTCGCGCAGGCTGGCCACCACGGACGCGGCACCGCCGTCGACCCGGCCGAGGCTGGAGAGCGAGGAGTGCACGATCACCGCCATGCCCTCGCGGACGCCCACCCGCCGCCAGCCCTCGACGAGATCGGCGGTGCTGAGCGGCGCTTCGAGCGGTGCGTCGAGCGGGGTGGTGCGCGGGCCGGCGCTGTGCGCGGTGGTGCGGTGCGCGGTCATGGTGCCCCCTGGCGGTGCTGTGCAGGTGCTGGGTGGGATCGTTCGGGGCCGACCATAGCGCGTGACACTGACAACTGGTCAGGACGGGGTGGCCGTCCGGCAGTCCGTCCTGCTCGGTCGTGCGGTGCCGGGGCGGCGGCCGTTCAGGGCCTCGACCCCGTCGCTTCGGCCAGCACCCGGGCCTCCTGCTCGGGCGTGAAGCCGTGGCCGAGGGGCGGTTCGCCGCGCTCGCGGTCCCAGGCGAGCACGTCGGCGGCGGTGACCTCGAGCGGGGTCGCCGGCAGCCCGGCCGCCCTGGCCCGGGCGGCGCTGCGCTGCTGTCCGGGCCAGAGCGGCGTGGCCCGGACCAGCGGGAAGAACGGCGGCGGCGCGCTCTCCGGCGGCACCGGGACGACCTCCACCTCGGTGCCCGCGACCTCGGCGCAGGTGGCGATCAGCCCGCCCAGTGTGGTCGGTTCGGCCGGGCCGACGGCGTGGAAGGCACCCGCCCGGCCGTCCTGGAGCAGCCGGACCACCAGCCGGGCCAGGTCGCGCACGTCGACCACCTGGACAGGCTGCTCCGGCCGCCCCGGCAGCGCGATCCGCCCGCCCCGGGCGGCCCGGCGCGCCCAGTAGGTGAGCCCGCGCTGCTCGTCGTGGGGGCCGGCCACCTTTCCGGGGCGCACGATCGTCGCCCCGTCCCCGTAGCGGGCGGTGACGTCGTCCTCGCAGGCGACCTTGAGCCGACCGTACGTCTCCTCGGTGAGCTGCTCGGCGTCGCGCAGCGGTGCGCGGCGCGGGACGGATTCGTCCGAGCCGGGGGCGAGACCGGCGCGCTCGTACACCGCGTGGCTGGAGATGAACAGGTAGCGGCCGACCCGGTCGCCGAGCGCGTCCATGGCCTGGCCGACCTGGCGGGGGCGGTAGCCGCTGACGTCCACCACCGCGTCCCAGCGGTCGCCGCGCAGGGCGGTGTAGTCGCCGGTGTCGCGGTCGCCGATCAGGTGGGTGGCGGCGGGGAAGAGGCCGGGGTTGGTCCGGCCGCGGGTGAACAGGGCGACCTCGGCGCCACTGCGCAGGGCGTCGTCGGCGATCGCGCGGCCGACGAAGGAGGTGCCGCCGAGGAGGAGGATCCGCATGGGCCCAGCGTAGCGGCGGGGCCGGGGGAACAACGGGTGGTGAGGGGGCGCCGGAGGGCACCGCGCATCACGCGGTGCCCTCCGGACAAGGGCCTAGGTTGCTTCGAGAGCGCGGGCCTCGGTGAGGATCAACTCCTCGATCCCGTACAGGAAGCGTTCCATCGCCGGGCGCGGGAGCACCGCCGGGTCGGCCGTCATGGTCAGGCTCAGCGCGCCCGGGGACTGCAGCGCGTCCAGGGCGTAGGTCAGGCCGGGGCGGGGCTCGAACTCCACCGGCCAGGTCAGGGTGGTCGCGTCCTCGCCCGTCCCGGTGTCGGGGGACGCGGTGACCAGCTCGCGGGTGTCGTTGAAGATGCAGGACCGGTCCGCGAGCGGGACGCCCTCGGCGGCGAGCCGCCCGATCTCGGCCTCCAGCCGGAGCTTGTCGTAGTAGGCGTGGCGGTAGGCACCGATCGCGGCGGCGTTGGTGCGCCGGACGACGTCCCCGAACTCGGCGGTGGCGTCCGGGAGGTGGAACAGCCCGTCGCCCGCGACCACGCTCACCGCGTTGGTCAGCTCGGGCAGGAAGCGGTTGCTCACCACGACGTTCAGCACCGCGTCCGTCGAGCCCGACAGCCGGGCCGTCATCGCCGCCGTCGCCGCCAGCAGCACCGAGGAGGAGGTCACCCGGTGGGCGGCCGCCACCCGGTCCACCGCGCGGGGCAGCGTGGGCGAGCGCAGGACGGCGTTCGGGAACCTGGTGGCCGGCGTGGCCGGCGTGGCCGGCTCACCGGGCGGGGGGAACAGCCGGGCCGGGGCCAGCCGCAGCTTGCGCAGGAACTGCTTGCGGGCGCCCTCGTCCCGCCGCCGACCGCGTTCCGAGGCCTGGAACTCCGCCTCCTCCAGCGGTTGCTGGGCGGGCTCGCGGATCTTGGCCAGCTCGTCCGGCGAGGTGCCCTGGCAGAGCGCGGTCAGGTCGGCCACCAGGCGGTTCATCCCCGTGCCGTCGACCGCGGTGTGCGAGAGCACCAGGCTCACGTACCGGGCCGACCCGCCCGTCTCCACGACGCCGACCCGGATCGGCCACTGGGCGGCGGTGTCGAACGGCAGCGCCGCCAGCTCCTCGTGCAGCCGCGCGCCCGCCTCGACCGGATCGGCCGGCTCCGCGCAGTGCCGTACCTCCACCTCCAACCGGCCCTCGGGGTCGACTACTTGGCGCAAGCGGCCGGCCTCGCCCGGCACCAGGCGGGTGTGCAGCGAGTCGTGCAGATGGAGCAGTCGCTCCAGGCCGGCGAGCAGGACGGGCAGCGGCAGCCCGGGGTCGAGCGGCGCAGCCGCGGCGATGTTGTAGCGCGGCGCGTCGGCCGGGGCGAGCCGGCTCACGGCGTCCCGGATGGCCTGTTGGCCCCAGGTGGCGGGACCGGACCCGGCCCGGCCGGACGAGAAGGCGATGTGCAGCAGTTGACGAGTGGTCACCGTGTGGCTCTCCGATGTGGCGGTGGATCGTGACGTCGTGCCGGTGCGTTGGGAGCGCGGATGCTGCTGGGGAGAGTGTGGCGCACCGCCTGCCCGCCGTCGAGGCCCGGAGCCCGGGGGCCGGGGCTCCGGCGGGCGCGCGGCCGGGGCTTCCGCATCTATCTCGACGTGAAGTATCTTGATGTCGAGATTGATGCCGATCATGCAACGGGGGCCTGCCATGCGGGGGAACGGACTGATGGCGCAGCTGCGGAAGCCGCCGGGCGGGCGGGACGCGCGGATCATGCTGCTGGCGCAGTGCGTCGACCGGACCGGGAGCGGGGTGTGGGCGGCGGCCTCGGTGCTGTACTTCACCTACGTGTGCGCAATGGACGCCCGACAGCTCGGCGTGCTGCTGGGCGTGGGCGCGGCGGCGGGGATCGCCGGGTCCCCGCTCGCCGGGCGGGCGGCCGAACGGCTGCCGGTGCGGTGGCTGCTGATCGGGTGTCACCTGCTGCGGATCGGGACGATGGGCCTGCTGCTGGTCGTCGACGACTTCGCCACGCTGCTCCCCGCCGTCGCCCTGACCTGCCTGGCCGAACGGGCGGCCAAGACCCTGGAGATGCTGTTCGCCACCCGGATCGCGGGCGAGCGGCGCGGCACGTACCAGGCGCTGTTCCGCAGCGTGGCCAACGCCGGGTACGCGCTCGGCGCGGGCATCGCGGCGATCGGCCTGGCGATGGGCACCACGACCGCCTACCGCGCGCTGATCGTGGCCAACGCGCTCTCCTTCGTCCTCGCTGCCGTCCTGGTCTGGCGCACCCGGGAGCCGGCCGGGCGCGGCCTGGTCGCGGCGGCCTCCGGGGAGGAGCCCGCCGCCGCCCCGGCGGCCGTGCCGAGCCCCTGGCGCGACCGGGGCTACCTGCTGTTCGTCGCGCTGGACATGCCGCTGAACCTCGACGACTCGATCCTCAACGTCGGTCTGCCGCTCTGGCTCGTCCACCACACCGGCGCGCCGCACGCCGTCGTCCCGGCCTTCCTGATCCTCAACACGGTGCTCGTGGTGCTCCTGCAACTGCGCGTCTCCGCGCGGGCGGAGGGCCCGCGCGGGGCGGCCGCGGCGGTGGGCTGGTACGGCCTGACGCTGCTCGGCTGCTGCCTGCTGACCGCGCTCGCCACCGGCGGCGGGCCGTGGACGGCCTCGCTCGCGCTGCTCGCCGCGGCGATGCTGGTCACACTGGCGGAGCTGATGCGCTCGGTGAGCTCCTGGGAGCTGGCGGTCGTCCTGGCGCCCCCGGGGGCCCAGGCCTCCTACCTGGGGGTGGCCGGGATGGCCCAGTCGGTGCAGAAGTCGGTGGGCCCGCTGCTGCTCACCGGCGTGGTGATGACGGCCGGTCCGGCCGGCTGGCTGGCCCTCGGCGCGGCGACCGTCGGCCTCGGCGCGCTCCAGCGCCGGGCCAGCCTGCGCCGGCTGGCGGCGCTGGCCGGCCCGGCGGCCGAGCCGTCGCCGCGGGTGGGCGCGGCGGTCGGCTGATCCGGCGCGTCGCGGCCGCCGGGCGCCCGCCGGGCCCGGTGCCGCCGGCGGGCCGGGACGGACGGCGGAGGGGGCGTCAGGGCCTCGTGACGTGCGGGGGGACGGTCGGCCGCGCTGCCGCGGGGCGGCTCGTCAGATCGGCTGGCGGGCCATTTCCGCCGGTCCGGGCCGGGTGGCGGTGACGACGTGGTAGTCGAGGAGGCCGCTGCGCCAGGCGGGGAGGAAGTTGCGGCTCCAGTGACCGGGAGGGACGGCGTCGGTGAGATAGCGGTCGAGGCCGGGCCAGACGGCGTCGCCGATGGACTCGGTGGTGATGGTGGTGAAGCCGGCCGCGGTGAGGTCGCTGGTGAAGGCGGCGAGGGGGTGGGGGACGTCGAGGCCGTCGGCGAAGCTGGCGAGGAGGATGCTCAGGCGCTCGGTGATGTCCGGTCCGGCGGCGGCGAAGAAGGTGGTCACGACGAGTCGGCCGCCCGGGCGTAGGACGCGGGCGGTCTCGCGGGCGAAGCCGGTGAGTTCACGGAAGTGCTGGGCGGCCTCGACGGAGTAGACGCCGTCCAGGGAGGCGTCGGCGAAGGGGAGTTGGTTGGCCGATCCGAAGGTGTAGGCCAGCCGATCGGGGTAGGTGGCCAGGGCTTTGGCGTTGACGGCGCGGGCGCGCTCGATCTGGTCCGGGTGGATGTCGACCCCGGTCACGCCCCCGAACCGGAACTCGCGCAGGGCGAGCGCCGCGCCGAGCCCGCGCCCGCAGCCGACCTCGGCCAGCCGCAGCCGCTCACGTGGCTCCGCGAACTCCCGCAGGACCCGGCGGTAGAGCTGCTCCTGGCTGTGGACCCGGTCCTCGGTCGTCGGGGCGGTGAGGTCCATGTCCTGCCAGTAGCCGAAGTTGATGAATCCACCGGCGAAGCTCGCGGCCCGGGACAGATCGCCGGCACCGTAGGTCCGGCGTACGGGGGCGGGGATGTGGTCGTGGCTCATGATGGTCGGTCTCCCGGTGTGTGATGTACCCGGTCTCGGCGGTGGAGTGACGACCCCGGACCGGGGGCGCTGAACGCGCAGTGTGACGGTGTGGCGGCGCTGTGACCGGCTCCGCGGTGTTCGGCGCCCGTCGGGCGCGCCGAGGTACGTACCCAAACCGGTGGTGATCCGAACACGGTACGTGATGGACCCCGGTCCGGGGCGGGAAAGGGGCGCGGAGGTGGCCCGGGGGGCTCAGAACACCGCCGCACTACCCTGGGCGGCTACCGGGCGCGCGGACTTCCTGCGGGACGCGGCCGACGGGGCGCCGGGGCGCCGGGGCGTGTCGTGCGGGCCGCCCGGCCCGTTACCGGGACGTCTGAACAGGAGAGGGGATTCCTTGGGGAACAGCGGAGGTGCCGCGGCGCATTCCGGCATCGACTTCCAGCAGCGCGTGGCGGCGCTCGCCATGTGCCACATGCTGTGCGACCTCGCCGATCTGAGCCTGCTGGGGCTCGACGGCACGGGCCGGGTCGAGGAGTTGCGGTTCGAGACGGAGGACGAGATCGACGACCTCGTGCTGGTCGGGCCCGGGGTGCGGTACTTCGTCCAGGCCAAGAACACGATCAGCGTGTCGGCCGCGCCGACCTCGGACTTCGGGTCGGTGCTGGGCCAGTTCGTGCGGCAGTACGTGACGGACAGCCGGCCAGGGGACGTCTATCTGCTGGCAACCTCGACCGAGGCGTCCGCCCGGGTGCGCAGGGAACTGCGCAAGTTGACGGAGGCCGCGCGGCTGAGCCGGTCGAGCAGCGCGGAGCTTCCGCTCAACGGGGCCGAGCGGGACGTCCTGGAGAAGACCGAGGGGCTGGTCCGGGCGCACTACCAGACGGCGACCGGGCGCGCGATCACGGCGGTGGAGCTGCGGGAGATCCTGGCCCGGATCAGGGTCAGCTCGCTGGACGTGCGGGAGGGCGGTTCGCTGGAGTCGGCCGCACTGCTGATGCTCAGCGTCCGGTCGGCGATCGGACCGCGGCTGCTCTGGGGCGGCCTGATCGCGCTGGCGGTGTCGCTGGCACGGGACAGGCTCGCGATCGATGCCGAGGGTCTGCGGGCGCGGATGGGCAAGTACGTCCGGGACCACCCGGAGCCGCCGGGGCCCGGCGCGAGCGGGCTGCTGAACCGGGAGACGGTGGCCGGGCTGGCGTTCGGCCGGGAGGTGGTGCTCGCGGAGGCCTCCTTCGAGGGGTACGAACTCGTCATCGCGGACTTCCGCAGGTTCGACGAGGCCGGGGCGAAGCGCGTCACCTTCGCGGACGGGCACGTCGAGTGGGCGCCGGGGGAGCGGTGGAGGGTCGTCGGACGGTGGGCCACCTGGGCGGGACTGGAAAGGCACCTCGAAAACCGTGCGGAGGAGTACCGGGACCGGCGGGTGCTCATGATCCCCGCCACGTTCACGGACGACCCGAGTGACGCACCGGCGGCCCGCGCGCACGCGGAGCACTGCGCGAACCTCGCCGAACGCGTCGAGGACGCCTTCGGCTGCCGGCACTGCGGCGACGCCGTGTCCGAGGCGGGCGCACCGCTGATCGAGGTCGACGAGGAGGGCCGCCCCGAGGACATCGGCCTGGTGCACGAGGAGTGCCTGCGGCCGACGGACCGGGTGCTCGGCGGGGTGGACGGCGAACTCCTCCGGGAGAATCCGCGGTTGCGCAACTTCGACTACGCGGGCTGGATCGCCGCCCTCCAGGGCGGCCAGTGGATGTTCGGCGGGATCGCGAGGGCGCAGCTGCCGGTCGCCCGCATCGCCTGGAAGTCGGAGTACGACGACTTCTCCCGGGGCGGCTGGTGTGTCCGGATCTCGTTGGAGGACGGCGGCGCGAACTACGTCACCGACCGCGGTCGGGTGGCCCGGCGCTCGGAGCGGAGGGCGGCGGAGGGCGCCGAGCGGATGAACGCGGACTTCGCCGCCGCGCGGAGGTCGGGGGATCCTTGGTGCTACACGCCCGACGGCTCCGGATTCGCCCCCTACTCAAGGCTGCTCCGCCAAGGGGAGGAGCCGATCCCGTGCGTCCGGGCCAAGGCGGTGCGGTACACCCGGGCCATCGGGGAGGCCTACTCGGACTGCCGGCGGTACTACGCGCCACTGGCGTACCTGGTGGACGCGGAGACCGGGGACCCCGTGGTCGTGGACGGGGTGATCACACTGCTCACCGATCCGCTGGAGCTGGACTCCTACGTGCGGAACTGGGCGCGCAGCGGCGTCGAGCTGCCCGAGTTCACGGTGGCCGGGATCCTGAGCGACGAGCAGTTCGACCGTTTTGTCCGGCTGGCGATGACGCGGGGCACGAACCTGGTCGTCAACCCGAAGCTGGCCCTGGACGGCTCCCTGGTGAGCGGGTACCTGTTGGACGTCTTCGAGGACCTGACGCGGGGCGCCGCGCCGGTCCTGTAGCGGGGCCGGGTGCCCGGGGCCGGGGCCTCGGGCACCCGGCGGGGTCACCAGCCGAGCAGGTGGGTGCGGCGGGTGAGGGCGGCGAGGATGGACTCGGCGGCGCCGGCGGGGGTGAGGGAGCTGGTGTCCAGGGTGTGCGGGCCGGGGACGGCGCCCGGGGTGGACTGGAGGACGACGAGGTGGAGGGCGGCGCCGGTGGTGCGGCTCTCGCGGCGGAAGGTGTCGAGGGTGGGCGGGGCGGCCGGGCACTCGACGATGACCTGGTAGCCGCCGGTCGCGTAGGCGAAGGCGGCCTGCGCGGCGGCGGCGAGGGCGGTGGTGTTCTGCCGCTCGGCCTCGGGGAGGTGCGGCGGGAGCTGGCCGCGCCGGATGACCCGCAGGAAGTCGTGCGCACGCAGGTGGACGCTCGGGTGCAGCTCCTCCGCGAGCCGGCTCGCGACCGGGCTCTGGCCGGCCCCGGCCGGGTCGACGAGGACGAGGACGCCGCCGGCGCCCCGGCCGCCCCCGAGCTCCGGCCCACCTACGGTCGTACGGTTCACAGCTGCTGATCCCTTCGCGGGCCGGGGACGGACGGGTAGCCGGGGCGAGGCGGTCGGAGTGCGGACGGGCCGGCCGGCCCGGATACGGACAGCCGACCGCCTCGTCCCTACGACTGGTGCTTTCGGGGATCAACCTAGTCCACGCCGGTGCCCCGAGTCGTCCCCACTCCTGCACCGGGGCGCTCAGCGGTCCTCGACGCGCAGCACGATCGGGTTGGTGAGGGCCGCCATCGGGCCCCAGGGGAGGTCCGGGCCCATCGCGTTGCCCTTGCCGGGCGACCCGTCCGGCTTCGGGTGGCGAACCTCGGCCCGGACGTAGGCGGCGAGCGAGGCCGTCGTGCGCCAGACCACCGTGCCGGAGCCGTCGGCGGGCAGTGACTCCTGGTGCAGCTGGCCCTCGTCGGTGAGGAGGCGGACCGTCCCGCCGGGCACGCCGGAGACGGCGAGCCGGACGTCCAGCGGGGCGTCCGCCGGGACGGCCAGCTCCTCGCCGATGCCGGCCCGGCGGCCGTGCCCGGTGACGGTGAACTCCAGCTGGACGGAGGCTGATTCGGCGAGCCAGCTGCGCCCGTCGCGCAGCCCGTCGAGGATCGCGTCCCGGGTGAGGTCCTCGGCCAGGACGACGTTGTGCGGGGAGCCGATGACCTGCGGGGCGCTGTGCGCGTCGCTGTTGCCCAGGGCGGGCAGCCAGGAACGGCCCTCGCGCAGGGCGACGGCGAGCCGGCCGTCCCAGGTGTCGACCGCGGACTCGTCGTCGTACGTCCAAGGCCCGTTCCACACCTCGACGCCGTCGGCCTGCTCGTAGCCGAACTTCCACTGGCAGGCGACGTACGGGCAGTACGGGTGCGCGGGCACCACCAGGCCGCCGGAGCGGTGGACCTGACGGACGAAGCGCGGGTACTCCTCGTCGCGGGAGCGGTAGCGCCAGTCGACGAACTGGCCCGCTTCGAGGCCGAGGGCCAGCCAGTGGCCGTTGCGGGTGGTGATCTCCTCGCCCGGGATGATCAGCAGGTCGGGGCCGGCCAGCGGGCCCCAGACCGCGTGCGAGGAACTGGTGTTGTGGTCGGTGGAGACGATGAAGTCGAGGCCGGCCGCGCGGGCTCCGGCGGCCACCTCCTCCGGGAGGCGTCGTCCGTCGGAGTGCACGGTGTGCAGGTGGCAGTCGCCCCGGTACCAGGCGCGGCCGCGGCCGCGGGCCCGCTCGGACGGGTAGTGCGGGGTGAACGCCGGCCCGGGGGCGCCGAACCGGAGGGTGACCTGGACGTGGTAGTCCAGCCCCTGCGGCGCGATCTGGTAGGGGCCGAGCAGGCTGTATACCCCTCAGGTTGCACTGATGGTTATAAGGAACCCCGCCCGGCGGTGACCGGGCGGGGCAGGTGGAACTAGTTGTCGCCGGGGGTGAAGACGGCGCGGACGGACGGCGCGCACTTGGGGCACGCGAAGAGAGTCTGCCCGGGGCCACTGGCGGCTTCCTGGGCGCCCACGGCGACGACGTTGGTGCCGTTGTCGGCGCAGAGGCAGCAGACGTGCACGGGGGACTTGGCGGGGGTCGACGGGTCGGTCATCGGGACACCGCCCCGACGAGCTCCCGGGCGTCGTTGGTGGCGTCGTCGAGGTAGTGGAGCGGGTCGGGGAGGTTGAGGGTGGCGGCGAATGCGCACGCCCGCCGGGCCGCCACGAGACTCGGCTGCCCCTTCCTCTCCTGGGCCCGCACGACGCGACGGTTCAGTTCGGCCCGCTGGATCTTGACCCACTGCGGCCACGCCTCCCGGACACGCGCCCGGCGCTGCGCCTCCTTCTCATTCTCGGGAAGGGCCTCCCAAAGTTCGAGGTAGGGCGGGATGAGTCGGGTCGGGGGTAGGGGGATGGTGAGGGCGAGGAGGTGTGCCGGGACGGGTTGGTTCCGCGAGCAGTCAGCCCAGGCCGGGGCGGGCGGAGTGGTGTGGGCCGGGGCGGCGCCGGGGGCGCGGCGTCGGCCGGTGGGCGCGAGCAGGAGCCGGCACGCCCGGAGAAGGGCGGCCAGGATAAGGTGGCGCATGGCGAAGATCAGCTCCCAATTAGCTGGTTCGATGCCTGCCCCTGGCAACTGTGTCCGCAGTTGCCAGGGGTTTTGTTGTTTGTACTGAGCGTAGTCCAACACGTACAAGATATCCATACGTTCAACACGTGCAATTGGAGGCTTCTGGGCGGGGTTGACTACGCTCACCCCATGTCCGCCCAGAGCCGCCAGGTCCCGCCATACATGAAGATCGTCAACGCGCTGTCCCGTGACATTGAGGGGGGAGTGTTGAAGGTCGGCGACCCTGTACCGCCGGAGTCGGCGCTGATGGGGAGGTTCGACGTTTCACGGGGGACGGCCCGTAGGGCGATCGGGGTGCTACGGGAGTGGGGGCTGATCGAAACCACGTGGGGGCGCGGTTCCCGAGTGATCGCCGTGGGCCGTACCGACCAGGCCACCGGGGACGAGTAGACCCCACCCGCCCGGACTTTCAGACGGGTGGAGCCGATCCCCGCGCAGCGGGGGTCATTGTCGCGAGTTGATCACGATCTCGGCCTAGGGCCGATTCCCGCTCTGCGGGGCCGAGGGGCGCGGGGCGCGCTAGCGGGTCGTAATCGCTTGAAACCCCCGCGCCCGCCGCTCACTGTAGCTCGATCGGGCACACCCGGAGCCCGAGGTAGGCCCCGACCAGGCGACGGGGCTGTCTCACGCGGCTTATGCCTTCCGGTAGTCGCGCCACAGCCGGGCGGCAGAGACCATCCGGGCCGTCCACGGGTCGGGGTCTTGCCCGCCGATCTCATCCCAGACGTTGGCGTTGGCAGCTGCGAACGCGCTGATCCCGTTAGCAGGAGCATCGCGCCATCCGGGCACGCGGGCGGCCCACTGTTCGGCCGACGCCGGTTCGTGCCCGCCGGACCCGATCAGCCAGACCACCCAATACCCGGCATCCAGCCAAGGGGCGCCCTGCGTGGCCCAGGCCCAGTCAACAAGCTGGGCTCGCTGGTCGTTCACGAGAACGTTCGTGTTGTTCCAGTCGGTGTGAAGCAGCGCGTTCCCGGCGAGGTAAGCGAGATCTTCGGGGCGGTCGACGTACCTCTCTAGCCGCTGCTCCGCGCGCCGCAGCTCGATCGGCGGACAGGGGATTTCCCCCAGGCGACGCAGCACATCGACCACCTTCGCCAGGTCGGGTGAGCTGGGACGGTAGTTGGCGTGGTGCCCGTCGACCGCTTCGAAGACCAGCAGGTCCCACCCATCGGATTCGACACGGGCGACCAAGGCGGGTGCGATCCCTCGCACGTACGGGTTCACCTCCGCCTCTCGTGCCTGAGTCCACACCCGTCGGTGGTCTGCCCGAAGCCCCTTCACATAGTAGTCGCCAGTCGGCGACGTCAGGCGGGCAGCGATCGAGCTGTTGAAGCCCTCAACCTCCGACTCCACTTTCAGGACCGGGCCAGTGTGCGCTTCAACGGCCCTGCGCGCCGTAACAGGCAGGTCCGCGTACGGAATTCGGGTCGTGGTCACAGTCGTCCGTTCGTCTCTCGTGACAGGCCCCGGGCGGGCCACAGGCTGAAACGCTGGGAGCCCGCCCAGGGACACGTCACGCTAGTACCGGGTTACCGGTACGGGTTGTCGTCGTTGCACCCGGGCAGCGCGTCGGCGCCGAAAGCCTCGGCGTCGTCGATGAACGACAGCTCGTCGTTCTCCTCGGTGCGGGTGGTGGTCAACTCGACCATGACAGCGGTCATGCTGCATTCTCCTTCTGTCCGTGTTGGCAGTAATTCCTGAGTGGTGCCTTCGCCTCCTGGTAGCGCTTGGCCAGCGGCCGGCAAACCGAGCAGTTCGCGGCGAGCTGGCAGCCGGAGCAGCCACCGGTGCGAAGCATCAGGCCGTCGGCGATCACGCCGAGGCGAGCGAGCCCTTGGGCTCCTTCGGATGTCAGGTCAACCTGTTCGTCGCGGGCGACCTTGCAGATCGAGGCCCGACCGTGCGGGTCCACGTGCAGGAAGGTGTGGCCCGCGTTGCAGCCCTCGAACCTGCCAAGCGGCTTGAGGTGCGCCGGGGACTGCGACTTGAGCGTTTCGCCCCCGCCGTAGATGGTCGGCGACATGTGGGTGTACTCGATATAGGGCACCCCGAGGTCGTCCGCCATGCCGCGCATGCGGTCCTGCTCATGGGCGGTCTGCGCGGTAATGATCAGCGACAGGCGCAGCGGTACCCCGGCAGCAACCGCAGCAGCCAGACCGGCTGTGGCTCGCTTGAACGCCCCCCGGGTGCGCGTGAAGCCGTCGTACGTCTCTTCCGTGGCGCCGTACAGGGACACAGCGACTCGGTACGGCCTGACGGACGTCAGCACGTCCAGAACCTCGGGTCGCGCGAGTCGCGACCCGTTCGTCTGCACCTCGATCATCATCCCGAGGTCGTGGGCAAGCTGCGCGGCACCAGCGAAATGGGGGTCGATCAGGGGCTCGCCCCCGGTCATCTGGAGCCAGAGGACGCCAGCGTCCCGCAAGGTCCGCAACATGCTGTGCTTCCCCGCCTCGTCCAAGCCGGCGAACGGCCGCTCGCCCAGGAAGCAGTGATCACAGCTGAAGTTGCACCCGAGGTTGAGTTCCCAGCTTCCCCGGCTGTGACCGAACAGCGAGGGTCGCCTGATCAGCACAGCCTCGCCGACCGGTCGCACCGGCAAGCCGGTTCCCCATCGGGCCTTGGCGGCGTCCAGGAGCCACGGAGGACAGGCCTCGCCACGGGTACTGGCGAGTTCCAGTTCACGGAACCGCCGTTCCGGCAACTTGATCGCCTCCAGGCGACCAGGCAGCAGTACGACGTGGGAGCCAAGAAACGGGGCTGCGATCAGATCGTGCACGGTTCCTCCGGTGGTCTCGTGGCGCTCGTTCGGGGCGCCAGTTCATCGGACTGGGGCGAGAGGGTACGGACGTGGGAGCCCGTCCCCTGCACGGGAGAGGAGGATGAAGCGCGCAGGGAACGGGGGTTGGGCCCGCCCCGGCTCGGCGACTTGGACGGACGGACGGCCGGGGCGGGGGTCTGTGGGGTGGCGGGCCTTGCTGGGTACTCAACCTGGTAGCCGAGCTACCCGCTGCCGGGGTCGACTGCGGGGGCGCACTGCGGGTAGTTCGAGAGGAAGCGGTCGAGGTCGCGCTGCGCCAGCCGTTCACCCCGTCGGGGCGACGCGAGCAGCCACCGAGCCCGGCGGTACTGCCCGATCAGCCACTTACGCGACCGGAACACCGCCGTACCGACGTGGCCACGGAGCAGCGCACCGAGGGTTACGGGCGGGATGGGGTCCGTGAGCATCCGCGCCCACATCTCCGGGGTGCCGTTCTCCAACATCCACCGGGCGAGGTTTGCCGCCGCGATTTGCGAGGTGTACGACTTCCTGCGCTTCACGGGGACGGCCTCTCTCGGTCGGTCGGGGGGAGTCGCCAGAACGGGCGGCGCGGACGGCTCCGGGCGTGCCGGCCTCGGGTGCGTACGGGGGCGTCCCGCTGCGCCGCGAACTGGAAAGTCTGCGTGGCGAGTTGGGACACACATTCGCCGCATGCGGTCATCGGGGCGGTCACCCCGCCGGGGGCAGTCACGGCGCCGATCCAGACCACCGGCACGCCGTCCCGCATGCAGTACAGCCAGCAGTGGCCAACTACCCAGTCGTTCGCGTCGCCGGCCTGAGCCGGCAGTGGGCGTTCATCCGGGGAGAGCACCCGGATCGACGTGGCGACGAGGTCGACGGTCACAGCGGTTCGACCTCGGGCACCATCACCATCTGGACATCCGCCACCAGGCGGTACGTTCGGTGGTCGGGGTGCGTCCATCGGTGGCGCCGGGCCCATTCGACAAACGCGGCCATGTCGCCGGAACCGGAGTCGAGACCGCAGACCGTCCCGTTCTCCGCCTCCGAGACGCAGACCACCACGTACTCGTCGAGGCCGTCGGGGTCGGGCTGGATCTTCCACACGCCGTAGCGTGTAGCCGTCCCGGAGTTCACGCGGCGTCCTTCGAGCCGCGCGGGGCGCTCGGGACGATGTGGACCACGATCGCGCCGTCCAGCGGGACGATGTTGGCGGGGGCCGTCGTCCATTCGGTGCCTCCCGAGGGCGGCCTCAGGTAGGCCTCTCCGCTGCGCGTCTCCATGTAGACGACGGGCTGACCGGTCTTCGTGTCCTTGACCAGTTCGCCGGGCGTGGGGCGGTAGGGCGGTTTGGCGGGGGGCGTGGGGGTGCGTTTGCGCGTCAAAGCGTCGCTCCGTTCCGTAGCGCGATGACTACCGGGGGCGCCAACTGTCCTCTAGGCTCCGGGGTTGTTCAACTTGTCCCACGGCGTCAGATTGGTAGGACGAATAGCCTTGAACAAGCGGGAACTTGACCCCAAAGCATCCCCTGCGGCCGAGTTCGGAGCACTGCTGCGCGCATCACGCGAGCAGCGAGGGTGGACGCAAGAACACCTTGCCGAGCTGGTGGGCTGCACATCGTCGTACATCTCGGCCCTCGAACATGGTCGAAGGAAACCAAGTCAACAGATTGCAACAGCACTTGACAGGGCGTTTGGTTCCGGAGAGCAGTTCCTCAGGGAGTGGAGCACGTCCGGCCAGCGTGTTCTGTTCGAGGGCTTTGATGAGTACCTGCGCAGTGAGGCAAAGGCGGTGGCTCTGCGGTTGTTCGAGATCAACATCATCCCGAGCCTGCTCCAGACTCCTGAGTACGTCCACGCCTACCAGGCGGCACCAGTACTACGAGGGGTCGCAACTCAGGAGCAGGCCGACGAACGAACCGAGCTACTCTTCCGCAGGCAACGGGCCCTTACTCAAGATCCGGCGCCGCTTGTTCAGGTGGTCATAGACGAAGGTGCGCTACGGCGACCGATCGGGGGCCGCGACGTCATGGTGGCGCAACTCCAGCACCTAGAAGCACTTGCTGCTCGGCCTCGCTTCCTGGTCCAGGTAAGTCCGTTCTCAACAGGTGAGAGTCGGCCGTTCGCTCATCCAATTACGTTGCTGACCATGCCGAACAGGACCATCGTTGGCTACAGCGAGACGGAGCGACGGGGCTTCCTTGAGCGTGATCCCAAGACGCTGGCGGACTGGACCAGTGAGTACGATCACCTCCAGGTCGAGGCGTTGTCCCGGGCAGCGAGCATCGAGTTCATTCGAGAAGTGCGGAAGGGTTTTGAGCATGGATGATCTACGCAATGCCACGTGGTACAAGAGCAGCTACAGTGCCCAGGCAGGACAGTGTGTCGAGGTGTCGGACAGCGTGCCCGGCGCCGTTCCCGTCCGTGACTCCAAGGACCCCGAGGGCCCCGCGCTGGCCTTCCCGGCCGATGCCTGGTCGTCGTTCGTTGCCGCCGTCCGGTCCGGCGAGTTCGGCGACGTCTGACGCACGCGCGCGCTGCTCCGAGGCCCCGCCACCTCTTCTTCCCGGAGTGGCGGGGCCTTTGCGTGCCTACGCGGCGAGGGCCATCAGCGCGGCCGGGAGCTTGCGTGTCGCCCCGGACGGAGCGGTGAAGACCAGGCTGGACGGGTACGGTTCCCCCGGGTATCGGTCGACGAGGTACACGCCGACGGCGACGTCGGACCGCTTGCCCGGGACCGTCCGGGCCTGAACGCCGTACCGCTCCGCGATGCCGGCCTGGACGAGGACCTGGCCGAGTCGGATGGCCAGCTCCCATGCCTCCGCGGCTGTGCCGCGAACCGCGATGTACGTGTGCCGCTTCCTCATGCCATCCGCCCCTCGTACGCCGCGTGCTCTCCGGCGGTCCAGCAGAGGGCGGGACGCCAGAGGCCGGTCTCGATCGACCGGTGCCACTCGGCTAGGCCGAGGAGGATGCCGCCGGGGATGTCGTGGTGGGCCGTGACTCTGTAGGCCGTCGTGCTCCGGCGCGGGATCAGTCGTCCCGCCATGGCCCCTGTCTGCTCTATGACCTTCACCAGTTCCCCCCAACTCTCAACGAACAATGCCCGCCCGGCGGCCCCGGGGCCGATTTTCGGACACGCGTGCCAGACGATCTGACCGGACGAGTTGTTCGTGGAGACCTCGACATCCATGCGTACGGTGACGTTCTGCGGCATGAGCATTGACCCTATGTAGTAGTACCGGTTCGAACAAGTGTTTTTGGTAACTTTTCGTGGCCGGAAAACTACACGCGTGTAGATATTCTGAGCGGCTGGAAACCACCCGCGAACATGTCAATAAGATGTGTGTACCGGCCCTCACTTTGCTGAGCCTTAGATCGCGGTTGACCCCCATGTGATGTATGACGTTCGGGGCGCCAGAAGGTTGCACGCGAACGCAAAGGACCCCCCGCCGTGAGGCAGGGGGTCCTTATGGGGTGTTTACTTGCTGGCCATCCGGCGCATCCGATCGGCGGTGGCGCCGGTGACACGGACGTATTCGGTGTCGGGGTGGAAGCCCTCGTGGTCGCCGCCGTCGAGCAGGACCCAGACCACCGCCATCGGCGTTCCTGCCTGCTCAGCTACGCACTCCGTGACCGTGGACAGTCGGCCATCTGCCGTCCGCACGATGTCGCCCCCCTCCAAGTCAAGCGCCGTGGCGGGGGCTGAGTTTGCGTCGAAGAAGGCTATAAGGCTTTCGATGGTTCGCATTTTGTGCTCCTCTCGCCGGGGCGTTGATCGCCCCGCGAGGCCAGCTAAGCGCACCTCCAACACCAGACTCCAGGGCAGGAGTTGCTCCAATTTTCCCAGTGCTGGCGGGTACTCAACTTAGTACCCGGGGAGGAGAGTCTGCCTCAGTCCGGAGAGGGCGGACCGGCTACCGCGAGCGTGCGGTAAGCCGCGATGGCCTGTTGGGGAACAACTCCGTTACCGATGACTGTTAGCGCCTTCCCGCGCGGGAGGCCGAGGCCGGTCACATGCCCTTCGGCAAGGCCCATCATCCATTCCGCAAACACGGGGCTAAGCCGGCGCCCACCCCTGGGGCCTACCTCAGTTGGGCACGGGGCTTCTCTTCCGACCAGGTTCTCCCACCGTCGGATTGCGGGCCCGTAATCGACTCCGTCGGTGGAGATCCACCGGGGGGACAATCGGATCGCCTGGCCGGGGAGGAAGTAATATCCCTGCGAATCCCGCTGGTTCGGGCTCCCCTTGGGCCCGTCCGAGGCCTTGGGGGTCGGCAGGAGTCTCAGGGGTTCTCGGGCGGGAAGAGGAACACGACCTCGTCCTCCAGGTTGGGGCCGTGCCCGCCCGCCCGTCTTTTGGCCGGCGGTTGCGGCGCGCCGTTCGAACCCAAATTGGACGTTGGCGTCTTCAGTAGCGGGATGCGCGATGGCGAACCACCGGTCCCGGCCGTGGGGCGCGCCGACGGTGGGGTCGCCAGCACGTAGGCACGTCCACCGCATGTCGTACCCGATCGAGGCCAGGTCGCCGGCGACACGGTCGAGGCCCCGGGTTCGGAGGGCGGAGACGTTCTCCAGGTAGAGGATGCGGGGTCGTAGTACGCGAACGGCCGTGACGACGTCGGCCCAGATTCGCGAGCGGTCACCGTTGATCCCCTCCCTTCGTCCGGCGTGGCTGATGTTCTGGCAGGGGAATCCCGCCGTGATGGCGTCGACCTTCCCGCGGAGCGGGGACCAGTCGATGGTGCGGATATCCCCGAGGTTCGGGGCGGCGGGGAAGCGGGCGGCCAGGACGGCGGAGGCGTGCGGGTCGATCTCCGCCACGAAGGCGACGCGGCCCCCGGTCAGCCGTTCCACGGCGATGCCGAGGCCGCCATACCCGGCGCAGAGCTCAAGAATGCGCACGGCGCGGCCCCCTCATGAGGAGCGCGGCGAGGTCAACTACGCCGAGACGGCGCGCAGTCGCACACCGGTTGGGGATGAGGCCACCGGGAGGGATGCGGACGGTCGCGGTGGTTTCCCCGGTGGCGTTGTGGAGCTGGACGTCGTGGGCGCCGCTGGAAAGGCGCCGGACGGTGATCACATGGCCGTCGTCGGTGGTGAACTCCCGCATCACGCCGCCTCGGTGGCGCCGGCGAGGTACAGCTCCGCGAAGCGCTTGCGGCCGAGGTACCGGCCCTGCCGGACCTGTCGCTCGGTGACGCCCATGTCGGCGGCGAGGTCTTCGTCCGGGACCTCCGGGCCGTACAGGGGCACGGGGGCGATGCCGAAGTCGGCGCGCAGGACGTGGCCCTGCATCGGGCCCATCTTGTTGAGCGTGGTGTGGACGGCGTCCCGGATCACGTGCCGGCGGTGCCGTTCCACGTCGGCCTGTTCGACGAGGTCGGCGGGGACGTCGGTGGTGTCCGCGACGACGTCGCCGAGGGTCGTGCCGTCGACTCCGGCCGGGGCGTCGAGGTATCGGAGGCCCTGCCATGCCATTCGGGCCGCCCACGCGGACTCCGGGCTGAGGCGCCGGAAGCCGGTGGGTGGGTCGATGCAGAATCGCTCCGCCTCGTAGGGGTCGCCGCCGCACATACCGAGTGCGGTCTCGAAGTCCTTCGACGCCTGGCGGCTCGCACCCTGCCGCGTCATCTCGCGCCGCTTGTCGGCCAGGGCGCCGGAGATGGTGCGGTCGGCGAAGGCGAAGAACTGGGAGACCTCGTCGCCCTCGAACCGCTCGATCGCCCGCCAGAGTGCCATCCTCCCGTCCTGGGCGAGGTCTTCGGCGAGGTCGCGATCGAGACGGCCGCCGGTGGAGGCGTAGTGGTTCGCGTGCCATTGGACGCGGTGGTCCATGGCGGCGAGGACGGCGGTGATATCGCCGAGGTTGTTGTTCCGGGCACCCGCTATCTGTTCCGGGGTGAGGCTGAGCTGCATTCGTTCGCTCCCGATCGCTTGTTCCGCGATCTCCGGGGAGAGCGCGGGTAGAGCGGACGGAACGAGGGCGCGCAAATGCCGATCAGCGGCCCGGAATTGGGCTTGCGCTGCCCCGTTCCAGGACAGGCGCAGACGGGCTGATCAGGCGCCGTGTTGCGTGCACCTAGCCATTCACGAGGGCGCGACGAATCGATCGGAAATGCCGGTGTTAATGAGCGTTAATGGGCGATATGCCGGAGATGGTGTGGCCCGGCCGTAACCCGGGTCTCCTACCTGAGGATGAGAGTGGGAGGGAATGCCGGAGTGCCCGTTATCGGGCCGTGACGGACGGGCCGGTACCAGGTTGAGTACCGGCCCGTCGCGGTGGTCGCCTACGTGGTGGCGTCGTACAGGGAGCCCCAACTCCGTCCGCCGACCTTGGACTTTGCCTCCATCGGCACGCCGTAGACCTCGAATGACATGCACCGCTCGATCTCGCGGGCGATCTCCTGGGCCTGGTCGGCGGGCACGCTGGAAAGGACCTCGTCGTGGATCGGGAGGCGTGCGTACTGAAGGAGGCCTGCCGCCTCGATGTTCAGCAGGCCCTGTCCCAGAACCTCCCGGGCCGTGCTCTGTGTCATGTAGTTCGTGGCGGCGTACGAACGATCGCGTGAGAGGGGGATGCGTCGGCCGATGGGGGTGGTGAGCCACATTCCGTTCGCGAATGCCTCTGCCTGCCATTTCCGCGCCGCCCAGGCGATTTCGGGGAACTCGGCGTTGTAAGCGGCGATGGCCCGTGCCACATCCTCGACCGGGGCGCCGGATTGACGGGCGATCGTTTCCTTTCCGCCGCCGTAGATTTTCCCCAGTCCGATCTTTTTGGCCAGGGTCCTTTGACGGGGCGTGAAGTGGGGGCCGAACACCAAAGCGGCGGTGTGGTCGTGGAGGTCCCGGCCGGCGGCGATGGCGGCCTTCATCCCGGACACGTCCGCAATCGCGGCGAGGGTCCGCATGTCGACCGCGGAGAGGTCGGTGGACACCATCACGTGCCCGGGCTCGCCGAGGAAACAACTGCGGACCTCGCTGTCCCCGGCGGGGACGCCGTGAAGCGGGGGCTTCTCCAGGCCCATGCGGCCGGTGATCGCTTCCAGAGGTTTGATCACCGGGTGGATGCGCCCGTCCGCCCCGACGTGGTCGAGGAACGCGGACACGAACGACGTGCGCCAGGCGCCGGCGCGACGGGCCCGCAGGACGGCGTAGGCCAGGGGGTTGGGGGTGCGGGCGTTGAGCCGCTCCCAGTTGTCGTCGAGGTCGGCGAGCGGGAGTAGGACGGTCTTGTCGAGGCGGAACGCACCTGACTGGGTCCGCTCCGTCAGCCGTTCGCCCATCGCGGCGAGGGCGGTGGCGATCTGAGCGGAGGAGTTGACGCTGGCCACTCCGTAGCGGGCGGCCTGGCTGGTGAACTCCTCTACCTGGTCCGCGAGTTTGGCGTCGAGGCGTCGGGTGTAGTCGACATCGAGGATCAGGCCGGTACGGGCCATGATCGCGCACATCCGGGCGAGCTGGTGTTCATAGTCGCCCAGGGCCTGGCGGACCCCGAGGCGGTTCAACTCGGCGGCAAGCTTCGGCTCCAGGCGTGAGGCCAGAACCACGTCGAGGCCGGCGCAGAGGTTGAAGAGCCGGTTTCCGAGGGGGATGTTTGCCCACCCGGTCTCGGGGGTGAAGCCGAGTCGCCGGAACTCCTCTTGGAGACCAGCCTCGGTGTCCGGCGCGGTGGGGTCGACCCAGCGGGCGGACAGGGCTTTCAACTTCCCACCGACCCCGTCGTCGTCCTTCGACCGGCGGGGGTCGATGAGCTTGGCCATGACCAGCGTGTCGCGGGTGCGGGGGGCGAGGTGTTCGATCCGGATGTCAGCGTGCCGGTCGAGGACCTGCCAGTCGTACATGCCGTGGTGGATGACGAAGCGGCGGCAGTACGTGAGGACGGCACGGGCGAACTGCTGGAACTCCCCGCCGCGTTCCCAGTGGATGACCCAGGCCGTGTGCGGGTCGCCGAACTGAACGGTCCGCAGCCGGAATCCGGCGGAGTACGGGCGGCGCCCTGTCGTCTTGGTGTTGACGGCGATGGCGCCGCGCCGGTCGGCCTCCTGTGCCCAGGCGTAGAACGCGTCGAGGTCCGCCGGGGTCTGCGGCACGTTGACGGTGACCGTGTCCCCGGCTATGGAATGCCGGTAGGTGAGAATGGGAGCCCCCGAATAGGAGGGGCGGGTACCACGTTGAGTACCCGCCCCGCTGATATTTCCTAAGCTGCGAGATCCACAGACGGGGACCACGGCCCGACCGATTCGCGAACGCCGACGAGTGCGATTCCACGTGCGATCCGCTTCCGCCGGACACCTCGCTCCTCAAGTGCGGCGTAGAAAGCGCGGCGCGTCCACCGCTCCTTCATCGGGAGGTTTTCGGCGTCACACCAGCCGAGATACCGGTTGAATGCATCGGTCCCATCCATCTGGGTTCCGTCCGGGCACGGCTCCAGAATGTCAGGGAAGAACCCGGCGAGCTGGTCAGAGGTCTGCTTGAAATCCCGTACCGAGGCCGTGATGACCGACGGTTCACGCAGTCCCTCGCGGAACCATTCGATCGAGCCCTGGACCGCCCACGCGGCGATTCCCTCAGCCTCCGCCGCCAGCTTCTCGTCCAGGTCGTAGTCACGTTCCTCGGGGGCAAAGAAGCGTGTGAACGGCACCAGCTTCACGCGCCGCCAGAGGCCGGCGTCCTGGCTTTTGAACTTGGGCTTGTGATTGCTGGAAAGAATCAACAGGAAAGCGGGCTTGAATTCAAAGAATTCCTTGCGGAGAAATCGTGCGCTCATCATGTCCTTGCCCGTGGAGCGCTTGAGTACGGCCTCGCTCATCGGGCGTCCGGCCTCGCCCTCGGAGGCCAGCACCAGGCGGGCGCCGCGCAGGGCGGCGAGATCGTTCGGAATACCGCCCGAGGGCCGCTCTTCAAATGTCGAGAACGGCGTTGTGGTGGAAATGGTGCGGAACGTCTTGGTCAGGCAGTCGGTCAGGACGGACTTTCCGTTTGCGCCCTCGCCGTGGAATACGGCGAAACACTGCTCATTCGTATTGCCGGTGATCCCGTAGCCGATCATCCGTCGCATGAAACCGACGAGTTCCGGATGGTCCGGGAAAATTTCGCTCAGGAACCCTTCCCACCGAGGGGCACGGGCCTCGGGCCGGTAGTCGATGTCAAGGCAGTAGGTGATCAGGTCGTCGGGATCGTGCGGGCGGAGATGCCCGGTCCGGAGGTTTACCGTCCCGTTCTTGAAGCTGAGGAGGTCCGGCCGGGAATCGAACTCGGCGGCGCCGATGTACACCGATGGAACGGACTTGAGCTCCGTCATGAGATTGTCGATACCTGACGTGTTCAGAAATGCCTTGGCCGCACCAGGGTTTCCGGCGAGGGCGAGGGCGGCGCCCATCCGGTGAATCTCCTGCCGGACCCGCGTCGCCGACTGCTCCCATCGCCGGCCGTCCCAGGCGAAGAACCCGAGCCCGGGGCTGTACCTGATCCGGCCGCTCGTCCAGTTGACGAGCGCGTAGGCATTGATCGCGGCGGAGTCGCCGAACTTGTCCGTCAAGTCCTTGAGCATTTCGAGGGCTTCGAGGCCCTGCTCGCGGCTCACGAAATCCGCGCCGGTCCGCTCGGACAACACGGCGCTTCGACGCTCCGCCACCTCGTCGGCGATGCCCCGGACCGGCCGGGCCGTCTTGATCGCGCGGTGGAGAGTTGCAGGGAACCCCTCGGGGTCACGGGCCCGCCAGGCGGTGAGGTCGTCGCCGTCGTGCGGGATGTCGAGGAGGTAGGCGTCGATGCCGTGCTCGGCGAGGCCCTCGGCCAGGCGCCGGCTGAACTGCGAGCCCGCCGCATCCCGGTCGCCCGCGATGACCACGTGCATGCCGCGCAATCCGGCGGCGAGTTCGGCCAGCAACTCGGGGACGCTGGCCAGGGCAGCGCCACGGATCGCGACGGCGTTGTACCCGACGGCTACCACGGTGAGCGCGTCCCCGGGGCCTTCGGTGATGATGACGGTGCCATAGCCGCCGAGGCCGGGGAACCATCCGTACTGGCACCACCGCTCGCCTTCTGGGTTGCTCAGGCTCACCCACCGTGCCGGGCACCGGCCGGTGACGTCCCGGCCCTGCAATCCCCGGGTCACCCCGGCGAAGTCGCGCATGGGCACGGTGAGGCGCGGGAACGCGGTGAACGCGCGGGAGCGGTAGCGGAACCCGGGCGTTCCGGGGTCGACGCCGAGGAGGAGGTCGGCGGCCGTGTCGAGGGAGAGGCCGAAGCGGTCGAGGTAGGCGCGGGCGGCCTCGGCGGTGGCGTTTTCGTAGTCGGCCAGCGCCGCCGAGGTGAGGTCGACGTACATGGCCAGGGCGGCTATCGCGCCCGGCCCGGCCGGTGCCGGCCGTTCCGCGGTCACCCGTGGCCCGTCCCCGGTGGCGTTGAAGAGGTCGGCCCAGCTCAGCTGGACCGACCGGCGGACAGCGTCGTTCTCGCACCCGGACCGACACTTGAAACGAACCTTGCCGTCCTCGCCGTGCCAGATGCGAAGGCTGGGCGATCGGTCGGGGTGGGCGGGGCAGCGGGCGATGTAGCCGCCGTCACCGTGCCCGGTGACCTGCTGGAACCTGCTCAGGATGTCGGTGATCTGCACGTGCGCTCCTTTGTTCGAGCGCGGTGGAGTGCACGTGTAGAGCGTCAGACCACCTGGTCCTCCGCGAAACGGTGCGCGTCACGAAGGTCTCGGACCAGCGCGGGGAGGTGGGCGACGTCGGTCGACAGGTACCACCGGTTGGTGTCGAGGCCCCGCAGGCAGGGACGCCACCCGTAGCGACGCCGCATGGTCGCGGTGTCGAGACCGAGGTCGAGGCGAAGCCGGGTCCACGTCCGGACGTCAGCGTGGACCTTCCCCCGGGCGACGGCCGCCCGGCGTTCCTTCACCGCAACCAGGCCGAAGGGGAAGCCGGCATTCACCGCCTCGGCGCGGGCCTGGCGGAGCCAGGTGGGAACGGCGGAGTTGGCCACGTCCTTGGCCTCGATGATCACGGGGACGGCGTGGAGGTCGCCGACGTCGAGCCGCCCCTCCTGCGCCGGGCGCCGGACGTTGCCCGGGTCGAACGGGTCCAGGAGGCGGCCTTCCTGGTCGACGTGGCCGAGAGCCTTGTTCAGGTGGTCACGGAGTGCGCTCTCCCAGCGGGTGCCCTGCTGCTTGTTGCGGTTCGCGATGTTCCCCTCCCGGGGTACTAGGTTGAGTACGCGGACATGCCGAGAGGGGCCGACCGGCGGCGTGTGCCACCCGTCGACCCCTCGGTTCACTGCTCCAGGTATCCCGGCATGATCAGCCGCACGTGTTCGGCGGAGACCCAGGTGCGGCGCATGGAACGGCGCCGAACGAAGCCGCTCTCCACGCCGGTCGGCTGGACGAGCAGCATGGGCCGGAGCCGGCCGTCGACCACCCTGGTCGTCACCCGGCGGACCACGGCATCGGTCACGCGGACGCGGTTGCGCCGGCGGGCGGCGTAGTTGACCAGGTCCCCGGTGTGGATCTCGTCGCCCGCGTAGTCGCAGACGGTGTTTCGCTCACTCATTGGTGGTGCCCCCCTCTGCGGCCGGGACCGGGCCGAGCACCTTGAAGACCGGCTTGCGGAAGGAGACGTCCACGCCGGTCTGGGTGGTGAACTGCACCAGTTCCAGGGAGAGCTGGACGAGGGCGGGGCCGTCGACCTTGTCGAGGGCGTTCTCCAGCTCGTGAAGGACCTTGAGCAGTTCCCAGGAGCTGCTGGTCAGCTGGCCCTTGCCGAGGTCGGGGGAGTCGGCGAGGCGGAACGTGACCTTGATGAGCGGCGACGGGCCTCGGCCGGTCTTCGACTGGGCCTTGCGCTCGCTCAGCAGGGCCGGGCAACCGCAGGGCCTGCCGGCGTCCTCCGGTGGCTCCAGGAACTCGACGCCGTCACACACGTGGATCGGTGGACCGGAGCGGCCGAACTGGACGAGGCTGGACTCCACGGCGTCGGCGCCGTCGATGACGAGGCGCAGGCTGTCGACCTCGGTGATGACCTCCAGGGAGTCCTCCTTGGTGGTCGCCCACGGTTCGACGGCGCCGCCCAGGAGCTTGGAGATCGCTTCGGCCACGGCCGGATCGCCGGTGGTGATGCGCCAGGTGGGAAGGCTGACCGGCCGGTCGTTGACGGTCTTGCCCGCCCGCAGGCGGTAGGCCAGGTCATCGGCGAACTGGGGCCGGACCTTGGGGAACGCGGCGGGGTCGGTTTCGAAAATGCGGACTGCCAAGCTGCTGGGCTCCTTGGGGTGGGGGTTATGTGGAAGGGCTCGACCGCGGAGCGGCCGGCGGTGCGCTACTTCGCGCGGCGCTGCGTGCCGGTGACGAGAGGGCCGGCAGAGGCGGCGAGGGCACGGCCGATCACGGTCCCCGACTGGTTCCGGTCCCAGTCGAAGATGCGGCGGAGGTGGCAGAACACGGCGAACACCTCTGAGCCGGACCGAACGGGCTTGAACGCCCAGCCCTGGTCGGTGATGTGGAGGACGGCTGCGCCGTACACCACCGGCATCGGCTCCTCGCTGCCGTCGGCGTGGATGATGCGTTCGGCGTGCCGGTACGCGCTCAGCTGGAGGGCGACGTCGGGGTAGGTGTCCCGGCTGGTCTTCCAGTCGACGATGAGCAGCTGGGGGGCGCCGTCGGGGTCGAGGTTCCCGTCCTTGCCGAGGCGGACGCGGAGGATGGCGTCGAACGACCCGGCGTAGCCGATCTCGTCGTTCCAGCACACGTCCTCGGCATGCACCAGCTCGGGGCGGACGGTGTCCAGGAACTCCAGGAAATGCCGCTTGTACGGTTCGAGGTCGGGGCCCACCCGGTCCAGCTGCTCGCCACGGATGAGCCGTTCGAACAGGTCGTGGGCGTCACTGCCCAGACGGCTCCTGGCGCGGGTGTAGCGGGTCGCCGCACCCTTGAGAAAGTCGACGGCCCCGGCCTTGTCCCTGGCCGCCATCTGTTCCACGAAGTCGATGCTGTCGACGGCGAGTTCAGCCACCATCCGGGCGTTCCAGAACGGCAGGAACGGCTTGGGGATCATCGACAGGACCGACGTTACGCCCGGGTGCTTGTCGTGTGTCTCGGGGTGCACGTACCACCGTGCGCCCCCGCGCTTGATCGTGCGGACGGTGCCGCTCACAGTTTCCCCTCGGGGTCGGTGCTGTTCTGACACCGGTAGGGGCGCGCACACGTAGAGGGGGCCGGGAACGTGAAAGGGCCCCGCCCGACCGGTAAGGGTCGGACGGGGCCTGGGAGTTGGGTTACAGCGGGTTGGCGGCGTCGCGGATCTCGGCGAGCGCCTTCTCTATCGCGTCGAGCTGGGCGAGCAGTGCCTCCCGCTCGTCACCTTCCAGCATGCTCACCGGGGCCAGCGGAACGGCGGTGAGGACCTGGGCGACGTCGCCGAGGATGGCGGCCGGGGTGCTGGCCGCCGGGGCAACCGGGGTCGGCTCCGGGGCCGGGTCCTCCTCGGGCTCCTCGTCCGCCTCAGCGGCTGCGGTCCGCGTTGCCTTGTTGGCCTTGGCCAGTTCCCGGCGCCGCGCGGCGTCCGCCTTGGCCAGCTCCTGGCGGGTCTGCCGGGGGATGTCGAAGTGGTCGTGGACGAGGTCCGACAGGAGGACCGGGCGCTGTGCCAGTTCCAACGTCTCGGCGGCCAGGTCGATGTGCTCCTGGTCGTCCTTCTTGATCGCGGCGTCCAGGTAGGCCTGGGCCGACTCGATGGCCTGGCGCTGCGACTCCTCCGCCTTCTCCAGCAGCGGGGCGTAGCGGGCCCGCTCCTCCTCGTCGGCGACGTCGAGGGCCCGGACGTAGGGGACCAGGACCGCGCTCATCTGGTTCTGCGCGGCCCGCTTGATCTGGTTGCGGACCTCCTTGACGTCCACCTCGTGAATGTCGGCGACCTGCTTGGTGGCGAGGTCGAACAGGTCCGCCACGGCGGCCTGGTACTGGTTGGCCTTGCCGTCGAGGGACGGCAGGCCGTCAACCTGGATGAACCGGCGGAGTTGAAGCATCGTGTTGGCGACCGCGAGGCCGATGGAGATGGTGGTCTTGAAGGCGGAGGCGATCACGGCGGCCCCGGCGGCCAGCACCTCTTCGACACCCTCCACCGTTCGGTAGTCGGTGGTGGTGACCAGGACCCGGGTCGGCTCAGCTCCCCTGCGGGCCTCCTCGTCCCGGTCCTGCGTGGTCTCGATGGCCTCCGGCCCGGGGACGATGGTGGTGGGGGCTTCGGCTCCCACGACCTCCGGGTCGCCCCCGGCCTCGTCGTCGAGCGCGGTGCCGTGCTGGTCGGCCCCTGCCTCGTCCATGGTGTTGATCAGGTCGGCGACCTGGTCCCACACGTGCTCGGCCGGGTCGCCCTGGTCGTCGAACTCGGGGTCGGCGGTGTCCGGGATCAGTTCCGCGATGCGACCCCCGGTGATGCCCATGAACGGCTCGTTGGTGTACCAGACGGTGCGCAGGTCGGAACCGAGTACGGGCACGTCGTGCACCTCGGTCCAACTGTTCTCCTCGGCGGTGGGCTCCTCCTCTGCGGCGGGGCCCTCGGCCTCGGCGGTCGGCTCCTGAGTGGCGGTCAGCTCCCGGATGAGCCGGGTGGCAGCCTCGGCCTCGGCAGCCTGGTCGGCGAGGTCTCCGGTCACCACTCGGGCGCAGGTCCCGCACAGGGCGGCATCGGTGGACATGTCGTCCTTCGCGACACCATCACGGTCACAGAGAGTGGCGCCCGCCCCGGTCTCGGCATCGACCAGGGGGAGGGCGTGAGGCTTGACCCCCTTGCCCACGGTGCCGACAACGTATCCCGCCTCAACTGCGTCCTTCACCAGGACAGTTGCGCTCATTTCTTGATCCTTCCCTGCCTGCCGTTCCCGTGTGGCCCGGCGTCTGCTGGAGACCATACGGAGGCTGGGCGGCCAGACTCCAGGGAGAATCGGAGACTTTTCCTCCGGTTGCGATTACTCGGAGTGCTGGCGGCAGGAGGTGGGGCGGGTAGTACCTATGGGAAGGGGGCTACGCGTCGACCTCGGACGGCGCCGCCGGTGCGGCGGGTTCACCGGCCGCCAGGGTCTTGCCGTCCTCCACTCGCTGGACGGTCTCACCGACACCCAGGGTCGCCGCGACGACGGCGAGGATCAGGACGTCCGGCAGGTCCCGGACGTAGTGGGCGACCAGGGCGAGGACGGTGGCGGCGATGGCGTACAGGCGGGCCGGATGAGTCTTCAGGAACTGGGTCAACTGCTCTCTCTTTCACGGTGGTTGGTCACTCTTCGAGGGGTGGGTACTAGGTTGAGTACCGGCTAGCGGATGAGCTGGACGACGGCGCCGACGACGGTGGCGAGTGTGGCAATCGGCAGTGCGTACTTCCACGCCTCCAGGGTCCGCAACCGGGCCTCGTGGTCGGCGAGCTGATCGCGGACCTCCTGCGTCTGTTCGCCCAGGGACCGGACGTCGGAGCGCATCCCTACGATCTCGTCGTAGATCTCGCGCGGGGACACCCGGACGGACAGGTCGTCGTCGCCCACACCCACCCCCTTCTGTTCAGCCGGTCGGAACGCGGAGCCGGTCCCACGAGGCCTGGCCCGGGACGCCGTCGGCGGCCGACCCGGTGTAGCCGAGACGTCGCTGCCACGCGGCGTACGACCGCTGATCGGCGCCGCCCCAGTCCGGGCCGGGGCCGACGCTGTAGCGTCCGCAGCCCTCGGCGACCAGACGCTCACCCATGCGCGTGATCACACTGGAGTGCCGACCGCCCTGAAAGAACCCGGCTCCGGGGAACGGCTCGATCCCGCGAGGCAGATAGCCGAGCAGGCGGCGGAGGCTGGTCTCGCCGGGAACCCCGTCGGCGTCGGAGCCGGAGAACCCCAGCGACCGCTGGAAGTCGGCGTAGTTGGCGGTGTCGGCATCGGACCACAGCGGACCGGGGCCCTCGGCATAGTGGGACCCGAACCCGGCGCCGACGAGGGCGCGGCCGACGGCGGTCACGTGCTCGCCCCGGGCCCCGTACCCGTAGGTGAGACCGCCGATCACGGCCTGTGCCCGGGAGACGGCCGGCGGCGGGTTGCCGCCCCCGCCATCGTCGTTGCCGGCGCCCCCGCCCGCGGAGCCGAACAGCGCTGCGGGGTCGATGGCACCGGGGTCGCCGTGGTCGTTCCCGGGTACGTTGGCGTGGCAGTAGTGCCCGCCCTCGGTGAGCCACACCGACCGGTCGCGCCGCGAACTCCCCGGGTATGCGGGCGGGTTACCCATCGGGAACCGGTCGGGGATGCCCCACGAGCGGATCGCCGCCATGAGCGCCCGGAAGTTAGGCCCCGGCCGCCAGTAGGAGGTGAACGGGTTCGCGGCGCGGGCGAGTACCTCGATCTGGATGCACGCCCCGCCGGTACGGTTGGTGCGGGTGGCGCCGTCGTTGCGCAGGGCCCGCGCGCTTCGGCCGAACGGCCCGTACTGACCGATGCGGTCGGTGGTCGGGTCGTACAGAATGTGCGGCTCGGAGGCGACGTTGACCAGATAGGCGCCGACTGCCTCGAACGAGCCGTCGCCGGCGCCGCTTTCGGTGGTGTGCCACACGACGCGGGCGGGCCGGTCCGGGCTGTCCATGGCGCCGCCGATGGAGCCGGAGCCGATTCGTTCGGCGCCGGGAATCCAGTTGTCTCCCAATGCAAATACCCCCAATGGTCGGGGGCGGGTACCAGGTTGAGTACCCGCCCCCTCCCAAGGGGTGCACGGATCTACTCCGGCCCGGTGACGACGAGGCCGGGGAGGAGGGCGACGTCGCCGAAGCGTGTCTCCGGCGCGCCGACCGGGACGACGGGCGGGTCACGGCGCACGAGGTAGCCGGGCAGGAGCACGGCCAACCGGTCTGCCAAGGAGGCGAGTTGTTCGTCCGTGAGGACGATCGGAGTCGGCTCGGCTATGGCGGGTCCTCCTAGACGGTGGGCGGGTCGGGGGTGAGTCCGGTATCGGTGGGGAACCCGGGCGAGGACGCGCCGCGAAGGGTGAGCACCTGCTTCACTGCACTGTCGCCGCCGGTGACCCTGTTCCCCACGACCCATGCCAGGGTGTCGAGTTGGGCCCCAGTGCGGTCGATGACGCGGACGACGTCCCCGAGGCGGATGCGGGGGTCCGGCAGGATCTCGACGTCACCCAGGAGCGGGACCGGAAGCTTTCCGGCGTTGAGGAGGTGGAGGGCGAGGTAGGCCGCCGAGGTGAACTCCTGCACCCATCCCTCGGCGTCGTGGTCGTACGCCTGGCGGCCGTACACCGCCTGGCTCTCGCTGTTCTGCATGGTGACCCATGTGTCCTCGGGACCGGTGTCCGTCGGAAGCGTGGGAGTGAGAACGGAGTACGAGGTCCCGTACCCGTAGACGGGAGGCCGGCAGTAGACATCGACGGTCGCGGTGTTGCGCAGGGTCATGGTGGTGAGGCCGTCGGTGCGCGTCAACCCGACCTCGACCGCCCCGTGAACGGTCGCCGTTCCGTCGGAGTTGAAGAAGGAGAACCGGATGCAGCCGGGCGCCCCGCCCCCTCGGGTGATCGGGGGAAGGGCGTCGAGCTGGTCCTCCCCGGACACCCACGAGACACTGATCGTCCGCCCCGCCGGGATGACCAGGAGTTCACCGGACGTCGTGTACGTGGTCACCGACTTGACCCGCGCCCAGTTGCGCCACCGCGCGCGAACCCAGTTACGGCACGCGTCGATCTCCTCCGTAACGGTGAGCGCGGCCAGTTCGCGGGCCGAGCTGACGGTGAGGTTCGGTGTGGACGGGGTGGTGGTCCAGCGTGTGCCGTTGCGCCACCGGAACATCCCCGACGGGTCGAACTCCGCTGTCGACACGGTCGCCTTGGCGATGGTGGTGATGACGTCCCAGGCGCTCCCGCTCACCACGGGTATCACGGTGAGGGGGTAGACGGGCGGGTCCAGGACTGCACCGCGCTTCCAATCGGACTGGGTGAGGTCGGACGGGATCGCCGACATCGGCGTGAACTGCATGCCCTCGATGGCGAGGTCGCCGAGGACCACCGACACGTCCATGATCACGCCGGGTGGGAGCTTGATCTGCGGGATGTCCGCGCCGAGGCCGTAGATCGTGTTCCCGCTCGGTGGGGTGAGCCGGAACTCCACCGTCGTGACACCGTCGTTGGCGACTCTGACCCAGAACCCGACATGCCACCGGCCTGGGGCCTCGGTCTTCATTTGGTCGGGGTTCCACGTGAGTGACGGATTGTCGCCCGGGATGGTATCCGTGGTCCCACTGCTGACCCGGACTCGCCGGTTCGACCAGTCGATCTCCAGCGCGGTGCGCCAGTCCCGGTCCTCCGTGGCCCAGCGGATCTCCAGCCGGGCCTGCTGGTTGGCGGACCCGGGACCGGTGGTGTCGAACCAGCACTCATGCCAGTAGCCGGCGCTGCCGAGGTTGCGGTTCAGCCCGCGCACGGTCGGCACGTACCGGGCGGTGGCCTGGCCGGTCACCGGGCCTCGCGCGGCTGCGGTGAACGGCGGGGCCGGGTGGTCCCAGCGGTTCCAGCCACCGGACAGGGTGTAGAGGGTGCCGATGTTCGCGGCGGCGCCCCCGTGGTAGCTCGCGTACAGGGTGCAACCGGTGCGCGGGGGCGGTGAGGTGTGAATCCCGGCACGCCGCAGGAGGTGATCCACACACCAGGTGGCGGAGGCCACCCAATCGCTCGACGCGACACCGGAGGCGTCCTGGTCGATCCCGCCGGACGGGCGGGGCAGGTGGGCGGGCATCCGTAGGCGCTCCGCCCCGTCGAGCGCGGTGATGCGGACCGTGTCGCCACCTGACTGGGCAGACCGTGACCGTATCTGTCCCCGGAAGGCCGGCAGGGTCTCTCCGCCCAGGCCCCAGGCATGGACAGCGGACTGTCCCGGCCGGGCTATGTCGGCGGTGGCGTGCGGTGCCCACGGGCCGTAGAGGGCGGGCGCCGGCACTCCGCGGTTGCCGCCGAGCGACAGCTCCAACTGCGTGGAGGCCGACCCGGACCAGGCCCGCATGGCGTCGGGCAGGTCGGTGCCGTACGCGGACTCCAGCGACCACGATTGGACCTGCGGCCCGACCTCGGCACCGCCCAGGCGGGTGGTGTGGGCCTCGCTGCGGTCACCGGCCCGCAGCGCTGCGGTGAGTGTCGCGTTAGCCTGCTGCACTGGTCACCTCCACCAGGTCGAGGGAGACGTCGCGGGTGTCCGGCTGTCCGGGCACGGTGCCCTGCGCGTACCCGGTGATGCTGTACGCCGGGGTGCCGTCACCCGGCGGTACGGTCGGCGTCCCGGTGTGGCGCGGGGCCACGGTCAGGGAGTTGGCGCCGATCTTGACGTTCGTCGCGGTGCTCGCCCCCCACTGCACGGCGGGCGCCACGAAGCCGACGCCGTAGGGCACCACGGCCTGGGCGGTGGCGACGGCGGTCACGGCCTGGCCCGTCGGTGAGAACCACTCCAGGTACGGGTAGCTCGCGCCCCCGATGGCGGCGAGGGTGGGGGAGAGCGTGAACGTGACGCGTTCCCCGGGCACGACGGGCCAACCGCTCAATCCCGCAGGGGGCTTGAAGCGCAGGATGCCGCCGGGGCCTTGCCCGGCGTAGGAAACGACCACGTCGGCGCCGGAGTTGGCCAGCCGCAGGTGGGGGGTCGTCGCCCACTGGTTCGGCGCCCCTGTTCCGGTGAGCTGGCTGCCGGTGAGACGTTCCACGGCGGGCGGGTCCGAGACGATGTCCTCGGGCCGGGCGACCCGGAGCAGGGCGGGCCCGGCGGTCGAGACATCGGCCGTGGCGAACTGCACGGACGGGGAGGCGAATGCCGCGCCCGCCGGGGCGGCCTGGACCATGGGACGGGTGGTGACGGTGCTGCGGCTGGTCGACAGCGCGGCCCCGTAAACGTCGTACCAGGTGAGCCGGAGTTCGGCGGCGATCGTGACGGCACCGGGCACCCACCAGGCGATCACCTGCCCGGGTGCCACCGGATACCCCGGCCACGACGGGTGGTTCCAGCGGAGCGTCAGCCCGGACGACGGTACCGACCCGAGGGCGTTGACGATCACCGTCGCCCACTGGGAGCCACCTCCCATCAGCGACACCCCGGCGCTCGGCGTCCACTGGTCCACCGACCCGAGCCCGAGGGACTGGCCGGGCGACAGCATGTTGTCGGAGAGCGGGTCGACCACGGCGACGGGACCGGGGCCGTCGATCCGGCGGGCGATGCGGTCCAGGTGGGCCCAGTCGTCCCGCAGCATCCGCGTCCAGGAGACCTTGAGCCGTCGGGGCTGGACGGGGGCCGTCCAGGTGGTGACGGCCCCCGACAGCGCCCGGAACTCCGTGACCGTGAGGTCGGGCGTCCGGTCGTACGACACGGCGGCCTCGTCAATGTCCCGGAGGTTCCCGGGCCGCCCGATCCACATCCCCACGCCGCTACCTCCTGCTGAGCTGTCGCGCCCCGAGGGCCGAGGCACGGGCGATCTCCTGCGACCCGATCTGGACCACCACGTCCCGCCCGGCGACGTCGCGCAGCAGCGACACCAGGTCATCGGTTCCGGGGCGGTCGGTCCAGGCACCGGAGTTGACCGGAGCCATCGCCGCACCCGTACCGACGAGGGCCGGGATGTCCATCGTCAAACCCGACAACTGTCGGTGCAGGGAGGGGAGTTGGTCGGTAATACCGGCCTGGAATCCCCGGATGATCAAGCGGCCGTTCGGCGCGAGGATCTTGCGGTCCTTGGCCGGCGGGCCCTTCCAGTCCGGCAGCAGGTCCGTCACGGCCCGCAGCTTGCTCTTCACCTTCTCGACGCCGTGGTCGATCCCGCGCAACAGGCCGCCGAGCAGGTCCTTACCCGCACCGAGCAGCAGCGAGCCGATGTCGCCCAGGGCGGACAGCAGGCGGCCCGGCAGCCCGGCGAAGTACTGCACGGTGGTGTTGAACCCGCCGTCGATGGCAGCGGTGAACCCTGACAGGGCGGCACCTATGGTGTGGACGATGTCGCTGCCGAGCTGCTGGACCCGCCGCCACGCCGCCTGCGCCATGTCCCCGAAAAATCCGGGGATGCGCGCAAGTGATTCGCTCACGAAATTAGACATCTCGCGCAGCGTGGTGACAAAGTGCGTCTTGACGCCGGAAATCAGCTGCTTTCCGTGCTCCCAGGCTCCGGAGAAATCGCCCTGCAAAAGCGCGACGATCATCCGGAGAGCGGGAACGAGGACATTCGTCACAGCCGATGAGAAAACGTTGGCGAAAACTGCCGCGAGATCGCCGACGATTCCGACGATCTGAATGAAAAGCGGTAGCAGTGCGGTCAGCGCCTTGGACAGCAGGTCGCCCAGGACGACCAGGAGCGGAGCAACCGCGACCAGCAGCTCGGCGAAGCTGGCGCCGATCTGGACCAGGGACGGCTGTAGCGCCGCGAGCAGCTCAGACGCAAGCTGACCGCAGACCCCGAGAACGGTGGTCAGCGCGGCGAGGATGGGCCCGAGCAGCGCCGGTAGCTGCGCGAGGATCGGCGACAGCGCGCCGAGAAGAATTCCCGCCAACTGGGCAAAAAGCTGCCCGGCGAGAATAAGGGTGGGGCCCAGGAAAGTCGCGAGCTGCGCTATCAGCTGGGCGCCGATAGGCAGCACCAGCGCAAGCGCGGAAGCGACCGCGGAGACGGCCGGGCCAACGGCCGCAAAAAGCAGAGTCGCCAGCCCGGAAAGGGTCGGCGCCAAAACGGCCGCAGCCGCCTGGATCGGCCCGGCCAGAATGCCGACCAAATTGGCCAGCAGCGGGAGCGCGGCCTGAAGGGCGGCGCCCAGGACGCCGGAGACGACCGACCCGACGGCCGCCAGCGTCTGGAACAGCGCCGAGAACGCGGCCTGCGCCTCGGCCGTCCCGGTCAGCTGGGCGAGCTGCTTGGACAGCTCGGCAAGGACCGCGAGGACCCCGGCGCCGGCGGTCGCCGCCGGACCGAAGACGTTGCCGAGGACGATCCCGAGGTTCGCCAGCGTCGCGAAGAGCTGGCGTGCCTGCGCGATGGCGGACTCCAGGGTCCGCTGCATCGCCCCGGACTGGAACGCCTTGTCCATCCGGGCGGACATGCCCTCGATCCCGGCCGTAGCGCCAGCGGTGATCTTCGTGAACGCCGGGGCGGCTGCGGCGCCGATCTGCACCAGGCCCTGGACGACCAGGGCGGGCAACTGCGACAGGTTCGCCAGGGCGGAGTTCGCACCGGACAGCGCCTTGCCGAACGCGCCCGACGTGGCGAGCTGCGAGGCGGTCATCATGAGACCGATGCCCATGTCGTTGACCGACTGGGCCGCCGTGACCATCCCGGCCTTGAGCGGGGGCAGGACGTCCTTCGCCGTGCCCTTCAACTCGGCGGCGAGGCCGGTGAACAGCGTCGTCTGCGTCGACTTGCGGACGTCGTCCCAGGCCGGGCCAAGGGCCCGCACCTGCTGAACGAACGCCTTCGCGGGCGGGGTGAGCCTGGCGAACGCGTCGGCATCCCCGCCAAGGGCGTCCGAGACACCGGACATGCCGGTCTTGAGCACGCCGAACGCAAGGCCTGCGGCCAGGACGGCCGGGGCTGCCAGCGAGGCGGCGGGCGCCATGGAGACCAGACTCGACCCGACCCCGGCCAGGGACGGGATGGTCCCGGCCTTGGCGAGGGTGCCGCCGACGCTGCCGAGGACCCCCAGGAGCGCAGAGAAGCGACCGCGGGCGGGATCGCTGTCCTTGCCCAGGGCGGCGACGGAGGCCCGCAGGCTCTCCAGCTCGGAACGGTCCGCCTCGACCCGTGCCGGGATCGCCAAGGAAGTGGTGAGGTGGGCGAGTTCGGCCCGAAGGCGCCGCACCTCGTCCTCGTCCAGGAGCAGCCGGACCGGCATCAGGATGCGACCGTCCAGCTCCCGCATGGACTCGCGGGTGTCGGCGACCAGGCGCCGGTGGTCGACCACGGCCCGGATCTTGACCACGGCCCGGTTCTCGATCCGGTCCAGGTAGCGCTGGAGCGACTGCGCGAAGTTGGACGTGTTCGGCAGGACGCGGACGCTCAGACGTCCTGTCTCCCGCCCACCGGGCCCGGCCAAAGTGCCCCCCGGTGGTTGCGGTTACAGGGCGACGGCGAGCGGGTGGTGCGTGAGGTCCAGGGCGGGCCGCTTGCGTGCGGTGCTCGGTGTCTTCACCGGCTCGGGGTCGCGCTTGAGCTTGCCGCCGTTGACGCGGACGTTGTTGGCGTCGGCGAAGCGGACGGCGTTGAGAAGGTGCGCGAGCAGATGGGTCTGGAGGGTCCAGCCCCGGTGTTCAGGGCCTCCGGCGAGAGAGGCGGCAAGGGCCGATTCCTCGGGAAGGTGCTCGGCGAGCGCCCAGGCACGGCGCGGCGACAGGTGGCCCCGCCACACGTCGGCGAGGTCGAGGCCGTAGAAGCGCTGGAAGTCAGCCCGGAGGGCCGCGCCGTGTCCGGCCTCGATCAGCTCGCCGAGGCCGGCGCTTCCCCCGGCTGGGTGGCCTCCTGCCACGCCTCGATCACGCGCACGTGCATGGCCAGCGGCCAGTCCTCCATCTCGGCGGCCAGGGCCTTCGGATCGGAGGCGACCAGGAGCAGGAGGTCGCGCAGCTGCGGGGCGACGGTGTCGAGGTCGCCTTCACCGCCGTCATCGATGGCGCCGAGCAGGACGCGCGCGGAGGCCATGCCCTCGGTGGACAGCAGGAGCAGATTCCGCAGAGTCACGGACACCCCGGCCCGGGTGGTGACCGGTAGGCCGGTGTACTCCCGCTCGACCTCGGCCATGAGGTCGGCGCACGACAGGACGGTCAAGGACACTCCAAGGGGGTTGAGGGGGTACTAGGTTGAGTACCGGGTCACGGCGTGGTGGTGAGGGAGGCCCACTCGCCGATCGCGTTGCCGATGAGGGAGGAACCGAGGAATGTGCCCTTGATCGGGAAGCTCACGAAGTCGTCGCCGCTCATGCCGACGGCATCCGATCCGAGCAGGGACACCTTCGGGTGCCACAGCGGGAGGAACCGCTTGCCGTCCACGAGGATGATCAGGAGAGCGCGGGTCTGTGGGATCGGGTTGGCGGGGATGCGGAACGACCCGTCGGCCTGGACGGCCTCCGCGCCGGCGCCGAAGTAGAGGCGATACGTTTCTGCATCGGCCTGAATCGACTTCAGGCCGACCGAGTAGGTAACGGACGGCGTGGTGGTACGGAGCTTGGCGTTCTGCCAACTGCCCTTCACCTCGGGATCATCACCATCACGACCGAACTCCGGCAGGTCGTCGAGCGACGTGTGACCGATGTTGGTCCACTTCGCGCCCGGGTTCAACGGGTCCGTGATGGCGGTGGGCTTGGGCTCATCCGGTGCGGCGGTGAAGATGTAGCCGCCCGCCGGGACGATGACACTGGCGTCAGAAAGCGCCAACAGTGCACTCCTTAAGGGGACTTGGGATGTGGGCGCGTCGTGACGCGATACGTCGCCTGGAACCTGAACAGGTCCGGCCCGGCCGTCGGGGTGCCGGTGCGCAGCTCGGCCGGTCCGCTCGCCTCGGCCCCAGTGCTGAGGTAGCCGTCGAGGCCGGCGAACTGCGCGCGGCACGCGGCGAGGAGGACGGTGCGGGCGGTACGGGCCAGGAGGGAGGCCTCGCGCCGGGTGGATGCCGCGCACTGCACGTCGATGATCGCCGCGTCCACCCCGGCCGAGCTGGAGGCGGCCCCGTCCACGCGCCGGGCAACGACCAGGGGCAGGTGGGTGGACCAGTCGTCGGGCCACAGGACCCGGACGGTTGCCCCGGGGAGCCCGGCGCGCAGGGCGTCGGTGATCAGGGCGTCGGTGTCGGGGAGGATGGGGATCACGTCATCGCCGCCTCGATGGCGTGGATGCCGGGAATGAACCGGCCGTCGGGGGCGAGGTGGCCGTAGTTGATCGAGACGACGGCGGGGTCCGCGATGGACACGGTGGAGTCGGTGCGGTCTACCTCGACCTTGAGGGAGGCGGCCAGGGCGCCGGTCGCGACGTGGGTGGCGACGACGGCCCGCACGAGGGCGGCGCGGCGCTCCAGCTCGGTGCGGATCTCCCGCCGCACCTCTGGGAGGTGGGCGACGACGGCGTTAGTGTTCGGCTTGACCTTGGCCAACCGCGTTCCCCCTCTTGCGGATCAGGGCCGCGTCGTAGGTGACGCGGCGGTTGCCCCGGTAGTGCTGGACCTCGCCGACCACCGTCCACGCGGCGCCGTCCCACTCCACCCGCGACCACGGGCCCGCCGGCAGGGACCGGCTCCAGAGCCGGTACAACGTCTCGGTGGTGAACCCGGCGTCGGCGGACTCCTCCGTGGTCGCGGGTCGAACGGAGGCCCACACGGTCACCGGGGCGCCGATGCCTGGCTGTGTGCCGCCGTACCCGTCGTCAACGTCGCGGACGGGGTGCACGATGAGACGTTCGCGGCCCCGGTCGATCAGGCTCACAGCGACCCGCCGAGGCCTGCGATCGGTACGGCGAACACGCCGCCCGCGACCCCGGCCGCCCCCCGGATCAGCCGCACCTCGCTCGTGGTCAGATCGACGCCGAGCGGACTGGAGGCGGGCAACTGGTAGGAGTAGGAACCCTGCTGCTCCATGCGGTACCCCTCCGGGTTGCGCACCCGGCGCTCCGCGGCCGCGAGAACGACGGAGCGAACCACGTCAGGGACCCGGGCAGGGTCGCTCCAGCCGAGGCCGTGAGCGCGGACCACGGCGGAGGCGTCCGCGAGGGCGGCCTCCGCCATGGTCAGATCGGGCCCGGTGAGCGGGTAGCCGAGGCGGGCGGTCAACTGGTCGACGGACGCCAGCGGACCGGGCACTACGGCGCCTTCGGCAGCGTCAGCTTCACCGCGCGCAGAAGGGCGGTCTTGCCCTTGTCTGCGGGCTTCCCCGTGCGAAGGGGGTCCGTCATGACGTTGAATCCGGCGTAGATGTTCACGATCGACCGGTCACGAAGCTTGTTGCTGTCGTAGTCCTTGATCCAACGCATGGACAGGCCGTTGTACGACTGAGAGGCACCGAAGGCGACACCCCCGGGGATGGCCGGGGCCCGGGTAGCGAGAACGAACGCGGACGGGACGAACGCGTAGGCGGTGGTCGGGTCGATCGCGTTGGAGGTGACGACGTTGAACCCGGCGAGCTTGCCCACGGTGGCGTCGCGGAGCGCGGAGTCGTCGCCGGACTGGTCAACCTTCGACAGCCGGTCCGACTTGAGAATGTTGGTCTCGACGTCGGAACCGACCAGCAGAGTTCGATCTTTGAAGTCGACGTTCTGCCGGTTCAGGACCGCGCGGGCGTCGATCACGCCGGACCACGGGTCCTTCGGGTCGATCGTGATGGTGTTGGTGTAGGTGGCGCCTTCAACCAAGGCGGCGACACCGTTGTCGATCGCACGGGCCACGGCGTTGACCTGCGGCGCGAGGACCTGCGAGCCGAAGTCCTTGATGTCGAGGGTGAGTTCCTCGTCGGTGACCTGGACCGCGCTGTAGATGTCCTTGTTGAGCTTGACATCGATGCTCGACTCGGTCAGTGAGTCGAGGACGATGTCGGCCGGGGCGTTCGCACGCCATTCCTGCTCGCGGGCGTCCAGGACGGCCGGGATGCGGATGGTGACGCTGTCGTTCTTGGCGCCGGTGAAGTCGAAACCCGCGTTGTTCCACACGAGGTTCGCGAGGACCAGCTCGCGCTCCAGCAGGCCGAGGGCGGTGGCGGCGATGGTCTCCGCCTTGAGGAACTGGTTAGCCAAGGGAACCTCCGAGGGGGTACTAGGTTGAGTACCGGTCAGTGCCGGCCACGGCGGACCAGGGCGGCAAGGGCGGCCGGGTCGGTCGGGTCTGGCTTGGTGTGTGGGTCGAGGCCGCCGGAACCAATGCCGGTGCCACGCTGGTGGTAGGCCGTCGACAGGGCCTTCGCGTGGGCCTCGCGCTCCTCGTCGGTGTCGCCCTGGACCAGGTCCGCGAAGACCTGTGGCAGGTTGTAGGTGCGGCTGAGACGTTCGCGGTGCAGCTCGGTTTCCAGCTCGGCGACACGGGCGGTGACCCGTTCGAACTCCTCGGGGGTCTTCGCGGCCTCCAAGGCCGTCTTGATCTCCTTGGCGCGGGTGCGGTACTTCGCCGCCTCCCGTCGTACGGCCGCCAGTTCGGAGCGGGCCCACTCGGGGAGGGCCGCCTCGTCTTGCTCGCCGTCCGTCGCCGTCTCGTCGGTTTCGGTGCCGGGGGTGTTCGGGTCGCTCTCCGTGCCCGGGTCGGTGTTCGACACAGTGGTCTCGTCCGTCTCGGTGCCGCTGTCTGCGGGTTCGGACGGGGTCGGCGGGGTGTTCATGGCGGCCTCCAGGGCGGTGAACGGGCCCACCACCGGGGCGGGCCGGGAAAGGGGAGGCGTCAGCCGGAGGTGCGACGTTTGGCGTCGTGGTGGCGGCGCCATGCCCTCATGGCCTCGGCGCCGCGCAGACCCTTGGTGACGGTCTTCCACTCCTCGCGGTACTGCGTCGCCGCCTCCGAGATGAGGAGAGTGCGCGAGTAGACCGGGACGGTCTGGCAATGGCACATCGCGTGGAACTTCTCGACGTCCTCCGGGTCGACCGGAAGATTGTCGGCGTCCTTCAACGCGGCCGACTTCCGGGATTTGTAGACGGCGCCACGGGAAGCGAGCATGGCGCACCAGGAACACGGGTCGTCGTCGGTGACCCGGGCCCAGCCCAGGACGCGGCGGTCCGTCCGGGAGGCGGCGGCGACCAGGTCCCGACCGCCCCGAAGGGCCTCGCGGTCGGCGGCCCCGGCGGCAACCGTCCCGGCGTCACCCATCGCCTGGTCGAGGTCGGCGAGGAAGGCCGGGGCGTCGAGCCGGTTGTCGAGGTCGGCGGTCAGCCGGTCGAGCGCCTGCCCGGCCCGCACGGGCCCGGTGACCGTGAGGGACGTCCGTGCAGCGAGGTCGTGGGCCTCGTCGTCCGCCTCGGGCCAGTCGAAGGGATCTAGGGCGATTGGGCGTCCGTCGTCCTCCTGGTGCTCCGCGGCCGTGCCGGCCAAGCTTGCCCATTCGGCGCGCAGGTCGCCCAGACGGACGGTGTGGGCGTCGTAACCGCCGTGCAGGGGCGGAACGGTGTGCCCGGTCTCCACGGCCCGCTGGAGGCGGTAGAACGCCGCTGCTACCTCCCTCGACCGGGCCCGCTCCTGGCGAACGAGGGCAAGGGTGGAAGCGAGCCAAACGCCCCCGGTGGCCGCGAGGGACCGGGGGGAGACCCGGGACCAGGCGGAAAGCGAACGGGCGGCGAGGCCAGAGCCCAGACGGGCCTGGGTCTGCCAGTACTCGGTGGTCAGGCGGATCGTTTCTGCCCTCACGCCGCACCCGCCGGGACGGGGACCTTGGCGAGGGAGTCGGCCAGGCGCATGGCCGGGTCGTCCTCGGCCTGCATTTGCGCCCAGTGCTCCTCGTCGGTCGCGGTGACGCCGGGAATGCGGCCCCAGACGCCGCGTACGGGCACGCCCAGCATCTGGACCATCTTGCCGAGGGCGTCCACGGTCTGCGACAACGACCGGGACTCGGCGTCCTTCCACGTCACCTGGCCGCGCGGGTCCGACTCGATGCCGAGCACCTGGGCACACAACCCGAGGACCAACTCCCAGCTCTCCCCGAAGCTGTGCTGCCATTCATCGATGGCGCGGAACATCGCCGCCTCCGCTGCTCCGAGGCCCTCGGCGGACATGTTCGCGACGGTGCCGTTCAGGAGGTGCTGGCCGGGCACCTGGGAGACGGCGGCGAGCTGACGCACGGCCAGCTCGATAGCCGCGATGTAGCCCTCCAACGGAGTCTCGTCGAGCTGCTGGAACTTGGTGTCCGGGTCCGGGGCGACGAGGAAGCGGGACGCGTCGGCCTGGATCGGCAGCACCTTCGGGCGGCCCGTCGCCGAGTCGTACACCGGCTCCCCGGTCTCCGGGTCGCGCACGATCTCCGGCGCCATCCCACTGATCGTGCGGACCTTGAATGCCCCGAACGTCTGGGACACCAGGAGATCGAACACGGACTGGTTGATCCGGTCCTGGAGCGGGATCACGCCCTCGATCACCCCGGTGACGCGGCCTTCGAGGTCGATGTCCGGGGCGAACCGGACGACAGGGCAGACGCCCAGGTTGTGCGGGGTGAAGCCGCGTACCCGCGTCCCCTCCTTGCCGCCGATCGACAGCGACGTGACCCCGGTGGCGTCGTAGAACCAGCCGAGGACGGCGGTGTCCGTGCTCTGCGGGACGGAGTCGACGCGCAACGCCCACAGCGGATGGGCATCGGCGGCCGGATCGTCGTAGAAGGCGATCATGCGACGTGGGCTCACGCCACGAATCACGGGGCGTCGCGGGTCGGCCGGGTGCGGGAGGACCGTCACCCAGGACTGCCCGAAGGCCAGCGCGGCACGGTGGATCTGCGCCTGCCGTGCGTCCATGCGTTCGGCCTGCCACGCCAACCACTCGGCCGGCGGTTCGGCGTCGGTCGCCCCGGATCGCCGGAAGCCCTCGACCGCCAACGCCTGCGCGGGTGTCTTCACCAGCAAGGGGAGCCAGTTGGAGACGGCCCGCTTGGCGAGGAGCTTGTACTCCTCGGTTGCGCTGCGCGGGGTGTAAGGGCCGTCGTGGTCGCCGCGGAGGTACCTGTCGACACGGTCCAGGCGGACGGTGTCGGCACGAAGCGTGTCGAGGCCCTTCTCCGCCCCGACGAGGGGAGTGATGATCGTGTCTGCCAAGGTCCCCCCGTGGGTTAGAAGAAGTACACCGTGCCCTCCCGCTCCTCGCGGCGGGTCTTGCCGGACTCGATCAGCCGGTGGCGGGCGAGGTCGGCCAGCAGGGTGGTTGCGTAGCCGTCGACCTTCCGGCCGGACTCGCGCGACGGCTTACCGAAGGACATTCCGAACCGGTTCGGCCGGCGCCGGGCGTTCAGGACGTGGCGGCGCAGGGTCTTCCCGAGCGGGAACTCCTCGCCGAGGTGAGGCAAGACGTGCTGCTCGATCGCGGCCATCAGCCGCTCGTTCGCGCGCGTCAACTCCTGGAGTCCGTTGCGCATGTCCCGGCCGACCGCAGATTGCGGAGACGCCCGGATGACAAGCTGACTGCCGAAGTCCTCCGACCACGAGTCGATGGCGGACTCCCACAGGGCGACGTCCGCAAAGAACGCCGAGACACGGTAAGTGGCGAAGGCGTTGCGTACGGCGCCGTCGACCGCCGAACGGTCGACTTCCCACCCTTCGCCCGCAGGCCCGTCAGGGGCCTCCCAGATGCCGAGCGGGACGAGGAGGCGGTCACGAACGCGCATGGCGCACAACGCCGTTGAGTCGTCGGTCTTGCCCCCGTCGAAGCCCAACACGACCTCGTCGCCGGGCGACAACGCACCATCCACGGTGCACGCCTCCCAGTCGGCCGGGTCGATCAACTGGTCCTCGGCGGTGACCAGTTGGTTGAGGAACATGCGCTGCGAGCGCGAGCGCGGCATGAGGCCGCTGTAGATGGTGGAGATGATCCAGTCGACGTCCAGCCATGCCGAGTCGCCCCGGGCGGCGATGATCCCCGCCCGAAGCTGCTCGGGGTCGCTCATGTCGACCGGCGGCGACTCCACCGAGTCGTAATAGACGCCGGAGTCCCGGGCCTTGCCCTCGCTGATCTTCGACCAGGAGTGCCACGACTGCTCCGCCACGCTGTCCTCGCCCGGGAGCGGAGCGTTCGTGATCTCCATCGTCCGGGCGCCACCGCCACGGGACTTGCCGACGTTGCCCGCGATGGTCATCGCCATCTCGTGCCCGCCGTTGGACGAGATCCAGTGATGGGTCTCGTTCATCAGAACGAAGGTGGCCCGGTAATCGGCCGCCCTCCAACGCGCGCGGCGAACTGGTGACGGCTTCAATCACCCCGCCCCGCGCCGAGTAGATGATCTCCTTGCCCAAGTCGAGGCCGTACTCGGCGATCAACGACTCCGAGAGCATCGACGGGAACAGCCGCATCGTGTTGCGCGTCTGGTCCTTCGAGACGGCGGCGATCTGCACCCACGCGGCCGAATGCGGCACCGCGATGGGCATTCCGTCGTCGTCCCACCCGCCGAAGCGGCACGGGCCAACGAACTCGGTCGCACAGATGGCCGCGAGGAACGGATCCTTACCCCAGCCCTTGAGCCGTCGGATCGTGCCCTGCCGGCGGACGAACGCGCCGTCGGCGTCGACCTCGAACCAGCGGAGCAGGATGCGGACCTGCTCCGGGGTGAAGCGGAACGGCCGTCCGGCGTCCGGCCCGTCGGGCTGGAGGAGGTAGCGGGAGACCCAGTCGAGGACGGCCCAGCCGAGGGTGCGGTTCGGCGGCGGAACGGTGTCCGGCCAGGTGCGGACCGGGGACAGCACCAGCACCGACCACCCCCTGGGTACTCAACCTGGTACCGGCTACGCGCTCCCGCCTTCGGCGGCCTGCCGGTACTGCTCCATGAGCACGAGGTGCGCAGCCTCGCGGGGGTCCTCGCCCTGATCCAGGCGCTCCAGCTCGACCCGGGCCCGACGGCGCGCGCCCTCGGTCGTCAACAGGTCGGTCATGCCGGACAGGACGGACTGAAACAACTGGGCGCTGAACTTGCCCTGTTGGAGGTTCCGGGACATGGCCTCGGCAATGTAGTACGCCGTGGACCAGTCGGACGCCTCGTAGAACTGCGCCTGCCCCGACTCCTTCAACGAGCGGAACCAGCGGGCGGCGATCGGGTGCCAGTCACCGGAAGCACGCGGCACCGCCGGGGCCTTGCCGGCGGAAGCGGTCACCAGGGAGGGACCGTCCTCGTTGCGGCGGCGTCGCTGAGAGGAACGTTTCGGCACCGGTCCGGGCATGGGGCACCCCCTCTTCGAAAGCGTGGTTAACCGGCGTTGTGGCGGTCGCGGACCCGCGTGAACCAGCAGGTCAGCCCCGGTTTGGCGGCCGTCCGGCGACCTTGGAACCCGTACAGAACCCGAGGTGCTATACGCCTTCGGGGGCCGAGACGGCCCGAAGGGGGTCACCCCCCAGGGCCCGCCGGGCCACCGGGCGGGCATGGCTATGCGGCCGTGCCTGCATGCCTATGCCCTGCGGTCACACACGGTCACAGGTCCGCTGGGTGTCGACCGACCGGCCTCGCCCGCCCCGCCCGGGGCCGTGCCGCCCGTGCCGCCGTGCCCTCACGAGCCGACTTTCGCGCGTGGTGCCAACGGCACAGCGCCTGCAAGTTGTCGAGGCTGTGGTCGTCGCCCGGCCGGATGTGGTCGACGTCCGTCGCCGCCTCCGTGCACCGGTCGCCATCACGAAGCGACGCAACGCAACGCCAACCGTCGCGACGTAGGACGCGTGCACGGATCGCCCGCCAGTTGGCAGGTAGCCGCGCCTTACGCGTGCTGCTGCTCCACGGCACGTTCCACCCCCGAGACCACCCCGGATGCAAATCAGTGCCCGGGGCTTTTGTTTGACAATTCGTCACGAAAGGACGACATGATCGAAATCAACGACGGCGCCACCTTCGGCGCCATCGCCGCCACGCTGTACGCCGCCCACAAGTGGGCCGACCTCGCGGTTCAAACGGACGCCCAAGCGGCGCGGAAGGGACGGCCGGGGGAAGAGAACCCCGCGACGGCCGCACAGTCGTGGCGGGCCCTGATCGCCCATGTGGTGAGCTATCACCTGGTGATGGCGGCGATGCTCGCCGTCGTTGTGCTCGTCCTCGACCTCCCGGTCACTTTGACCGGAGCCTCTGCCGGCCTCGCGTGGTCGGCGATCACCCACGGATTCCTGGACAGGCGCTGGCCGATCAGGGCGTGGATGCGCCGCACCGGGAGCCGGGACTTCGCGGAACAGCCCTTCGGCCGGTTCCAGGTCGACCAGGCGTGGCACGTGCTGTGCCTGTGGCTGTCGGCGCTGCTGATCACCCTGCTGTGACGCCTGCCTCTCAGGGCCCGTGCCGGTGCGGAGCGCTGTCCAGCGCAGGGCGGCCGGATGCCAAGCGCGGCGGGCGGGGTTTTCGGGGCGCGGGATACCTCGGATCTACTCGGCCAGCAGGGGATCCGGCTTTAGTTCACCCGTTCGAGTGGTTGAGGTGTTTCGGGTGATCACGGTGGGCACTGCTTCGGGCGACAAGAAGTCGCAGAGAGATGAGATGACCATGGATGTAAGTACTGTCACGCTGAAGCAGTTCCAGCGGTGGCTTCTCGTGGCCGACTCGCGCGAGGACGGCCTTCCGTTCGCGGACGGCAGGGTCAGCAAGGAGGAGTGGCTCGCCTATGCCCGGAGTGACCGGGGCATGTTCGAGGGACTGTGGAACGAGCAGGAAGCCGCCAAGCTCTTCGATGACCTCGACTCAGACAAATCCGGTTTCCTCGACCGGGAGGACGCCAGGGCCGTGGCGGAGCGCGAGTGGGCCGCACGCGAGGCGTCCACCCTCAGGGTCAACAAGCTCAAGGAGCCCTATCCCACCGGAGAGGTGCGGATCATCAACACCAAGCTGGAACAGTCCACTGGCGGTCAGTATCAAGACGGAGTCATCAAGAAGGTTTGGCACGGCAACGGTGGCGATGACGACTACGGGGTCACGCTGTACCAGCCCGTTTACGGCAAAGAGGTGAACGTCTACCCCAGGGGCTCGGATGTCGTCGTCGAGGCCACGAGGAACGCCGGCTACGCCAGCGAGGCCAAGGACAACCAGCGTGAAAAGGAGCGTAACTCCTGGACGAACTAGGGAAGTCCTCCTACGCTGACGCGTTTAGTTAGTTCTCCTGTTGCCCCGGTGCGGACCCGTCAGAGCCCGTGCCGGGGCGTCGTGCTGTCATAACGGCGGCGCTTCGCCCGAAACTCCCGCCGCGTTTTCGCCGCATGGCATGCGTGGCAGAGGAGTTGGACGTTTCCGGCCACGTCCTCACCGCCGTGGGCGATGGGTGTGATGTGGTCGACGTCGAGGGCGGTGGCGATGTGCGATGACCCGCAATGGGTGCACACGCCACCGCCGTTGGCGTTCAGGGTGCGGCGGAGGTCGGCGGCGGCGTCGTAGCGCCGGGCAACGTCCCTCCACTGCCGGTACCGGGCCCTGAACGCCCCGCCCGCCGTGAACGCCCGGTGGTGGTCGTCGCAACGTCCCCGGCGGGTCGCTGGGACGGCGCAGTCGAGGCACGGGGCGGCGCGGGTCACGCTGCCGTCCCCTTGACCGCCTCGGTTGCCGCCCGCGGGTCGCCCTTGACGAACGTCAGCACGTACTGGTGGATACGGCCGAACTTCCGCGACCGGGTCCACTGCGCCGGCAGGCGCATCGCCATGGTGCCGATGGTGTTCATGAGAACGCCGTCGTTGTACAGGCGGGCCCCGGCGCGCTCATGGGCGGCGATGGTGTGCTGGACAAGGCCCCGGATCATCCCGGCCCGGTCCCGCACCTCACCGACCACCCAGGTCGAGAACCTGTCGTCGGCCAGGCACCGCACCGACTCCGCGATGATCGCCTCGTACGCCTTCGTGAAGTCGTCCCACGACATCGCCGACAGGTCGGCCGGGTCATCGGAGTAGACCTCAAGATCGTGGTACGGCGGGCACGTGAAGACGTGGTCGAACCCGCCACTCGGCAACTCCGGAAGGACGTCGGCGGCGTCCCCGGTAATCCACTCGGGATCGGCGGCCAGGAGATCGCGGGTGCGCCAGTCGTCGGCGGTGTCCCGGTTCACCGCCACCTGACCAGGGGACAGATCAACCCCGGTGTACCGGTAGCCGCCGTTCCCGGCGACGAGGCCACGGACGGCACCCCCGGCGAACGGGTCGAGGATCGTGCCGCCCGGCGGGCAGTACCAGTGGTAGTCGGCCTCGGCGAGGACCGGGTCGAAGACGCTCGGTGCCACCCCGTAGCCGGTACCGCCGAAGTTGCCCGGGAGCCGGTACAGCTCCACGTCCTCACGACCGGCGGCACCCCCAAGCCCGAGGTCCTTCCACTCCCGGCGCCGGTTGATCCACGGGCCAAGCTCACTGCGGTAGATGCTGAACGGTGAGATACCGGCCACAGGGCCGTATCGATTCTCGGTCGCTGCCATGACCCCCCTGGGTACGAGGTTGAGTACCCGCAGGGCGGGCGATGAGTGGGGGTTCCGGCGGGAATCGAACCCGCGCTACCCCCGGGCTGGGGGCGGCCTTGCCGGTTAGCCGACGGAACCTGGACGCCCGGGTGTCGTCACGGGCTGCGCGAACGGGCCCTCGGACCGCCGGCCCCCGGGGGGTGCGCGGGAATCCCGCTCGCAACCGCTGGGGGGCGCATGGGTAGAGCGGGGCGGGACGGGGAGACGGCCCGATGTCGAAATGTCGAAGTGACGACGGCCCCGGGTAAACCCCCTAAGAAATGCGATCTGTACCGGGGGTGGGGTGCATTCCTACATAACTACATAAACCGCAGGTCAGATCCGGTGTGATCGGCTGTCGCTGTGTAGGCGGCCCGTGGGCCATCCCGGCCGGTCCCCATGGTTCGTTACCGTGTCGTGACCTTACTGCCGGCGGAGGGCCCCCTCGCAGTCCCGACACCGGAGGTCGGAGAGGGCGGGCGGGTACCACGGTTCGCCCGGCCGGGCGGGGGCGTAGTGCGCATGCTCCATCGGCGTGGTGTCCCGGCCGCACAGCGTCCACGCCTGCGGGTCCTCCGGCGCATCCGGGTCGGCCCCGGCGGCGTGGACGAGGAGGACGGCCGGGCCCACACCGTGGGCCCCGAGGTCCCCGGTCGGTTCAAGCTCAAAGAGGACGACGATCGTGGCCATACCCCGACCCTGACCCACGACGACCCGGCCCGCACCCCGGCCACCGCGCGCGGGCATGCAAACGGCCCGCCACCGGATGATGTCCGATGACGGGCCGTATGTGGCTAGGCAGTGGTGAGCTCCGGCGGCTTCTCGGCGGTAATGGCCGGGACCGCCTTCCGCTTCTCAAGGGGTGGCTGGCCCCACTCGATCAGCAGCCGTCCGGCTGGGTGGTTGTTCTTGCGGACCGTTACCCGGAGGCCCTTGTCCTCCAGAAGCCTCCGCTTCGTGTCCTCCGTCGCATCCGCCCACAGATCGCCCATCTGAAGCCCGGTGGGTACGTACGTCGTCTTGATTTCCGGGTCGTGTTTGGCCTCTACGCGTTCGATCGTGGCGTCGATCTCCTGCAACTTGGCGGCGAGGTCCGCTACGCTCGGGCCCGCAATGCTGGCGATGGCTTCCACGATGCGTGTCCGGGTGGCGGCCAGGTCAAGCAGAGTGGCCGAGTGGTCGATGCCACCCTGGTGCACCGCTCGCATGACCGGGTCTTGCCCGAATGCCTTGAGGAACGCGCGTTCCACCTGTGGCTCGACTATGTCCGCATTGATCGCCCAGTGCCCGTTGCTGCATTGGTAAGTGGGCTTGCCCTTCCTACCCACGCCGCCCGAGAAGCGCCCCATGCAGCGGTCGCAGATCATCAGGGCGGCCAAGAGAGGAGCCGCCTCTCTAAACACCCTTTCCCCGACGGCCAGTTCATCGAGCCGAGCGTGCAGACGGGCGAGGGTCACTGCATCGATGATCTCCGGTCCGAACTGGACCGGGGTCACGCCGTCCTTTTGGACGATGAGTTCTCCCTTGTGCTTGCGCCATCCGCGCAAGGTCACGCCCTTAACGAGATTCCGCCACGCCTGGCGACCGATGGGGAGGGGCTTCGAGGACGAAACGAGGGACCCGCCCGCCAAGAGGTCCGCAATCCCCGCGAGAACCAACGGAACCAGCGAGCTGTCGGCGTCCAGGTACGCAGGCGCCTTTGGATGCTCTCGCACGATCTTGTACGGAAGGGGCGGGGGTCCGCCAGACCAACGACCCTGTTCCCGTCGTTCCTGGTGGGCCGCGAGGATACGTTCCGTCATCATCTGCCGCTCCCACTCAGCGAGTGCCACGAGTATGAGGGCGATGAGACGACCACCGGGGGTGCCGGTGTTGAGTTCACCGTCGGCGGTGGCGAGGATGACGCGATTGTTGGGCGTCTCCGCCCACGCTACGAGGTTTAGGAACTCACGGACGCTACGGCTGTACCTGTCCAACTTCCATGCCCAAACATGGGTTGGCCGGTAGGCCATGAGAGACGACATGCCGTCACGGTCGGACAGCGGCGTCACGCCGCTCACGCCGTCGTCAATGAAGACCTCCGCCTTCTCCGGGTCGAACCCGGCGGCGCGGATGCTGTCCTTGCAAGCGCGGAGCTGGACGTCGAGGGAGGTGGAGGCGTCGTCAGAGCGGGAGAGCCGGAGGCTAATCGCGATGCGGGCCTTGGGCTGGAAGGTGGCCGGGATATTCATGGTGGCCGGGGAGTGCACGGGTCATTCCTGCCTCACGGGAAGGTGCAACCCGACGGGTATATAGCTAGAGGGCGAGGTGCCAGGTGCCCGGGTTGATCGGGCCGGGGAGGTAGCCGGGGGTCGCGGTGTCGCGGGCGAGGCTGAACTCGGTACGGAAACCGCCGGACCAGCCGCGGAACCCGGGGCCGCCGAGGTCGGTGCCGCGTTCGTCGAAGATGCCGATGTCGCAGGAGTTGCCGGGGGTGCCGGCCGGGACCGGGGGCTTGTCGTAGCCGTAGCTGACGGCGATCTCGCGGACACCGGCGGGGACTTCGACGGGGAGGTGGACGAAGTCGGGGGAGCCGGTGGGGAGGTGGCCGGTGAGGGTGAGGGTCCGCTCGGTGCCGGGGGTGCCGGGTGCGCCGGGTGCGTCGGGTGCGGAGGCGGCGGCGGGGGTGGTCGCGGCCAGGCCGAGGGCGGCGGCGGCTCCGGTGGTGAGGCCGGTGCGGAGGAGGTCGCGACGGGCGGGGCGTGGGGTGTCGTGGTCGGCGGGCATCGGGTCCTCCGGGGCAGGGCGGGCGGGGTCCGTTCGGCTCCTTACCCGTGGCGGTGAATCAGGGGTGAGCCGGGGCCCACGGGCGGGGGGCGGCTCGGTGAAGGGGGTCGCCGTCGGCCGGGTCGGCGAGTTGCGGGCGGTGACGAATAGTCCGTTCATATTCATAGCGAGCGGATCGGATCATCGCGGAGGAGACGGGTGTGGCACTGAGTCGGCGGGCGCTGCTGGCGGCGGTGGCCGGGGGCACGCTGGCGGGGTGCGGGCCCTCGGCGGGCGGCGGGGCGGCGGCCCCGGCGGCCTCGGTGGCTTCCGCTTCGGTTTCCGAGGCCGCCGAGGCCGCCGAGGCCTCCGAGGCCTCGGCGATATCGGCGGCGACGCCGTCGGAGCCCCCGACGCCCGCCCCGACCACCCCGACCACCCCGACCGCTGCGCCCGGGCGCCCGGAGCCGACCCGGGCCGAGCTGGTCGCCCGGTACGGCGGCGCCGAGCCGAAGCAGTGGGGGATGGAGGTCACCGGGGTGATCACCGAGCTGCCCGCCGGCGAGATCGCGATGGCGCTCACCTTCGACGCCTGTGGCGGCCCCGGCGGGAACGGGTACGACGCCGACCTGATCGACTTCCTGCGGAAACGTTCCGTCCCCGCCACGCTCTTCCTGAACGCCCGCTGGATCGACGCCAACCCGGACGTGTTCGAGCAGCTCGCCGCCGACCCGCTCTTCGAGATCGGCAACCACGGCACCGTCCACCGCCCGCTCTCGGTCACCGGCCGCTCCGCCTACGGCATCGCCGGCACCGGTGGCGTCGGCGAGGTGTACGACGAGGTCGCGGGCAACGCGCACAAGCTCGCCGGGCTGCTCGGCCGCCCGGTGCGCTTCTTCCGCTCCGGCACCGCGCACTACGACGACGTCGCCGCCCGGGTGGTCGCCGACCTGGGGGAACGCGCCGCGGGCTTCACCGTGAACGGCGACGGCGGGGCGACGCTCAGCGCCGTCGAGGTGCGGCAGGAGATCGCGGCGGCCCCGCCCGGGGCGATCGTGATCTGCCACATGAACCACCCGGGCGGCGGTACCGCCCCCGGGGTGGTGGCGGCGGTGCCGGGGCTGCTGGCGGCGGGGCGGCGCTTCGTCCGGCTGTCGGACGTGATGCGGTGAGGCGCGGGCGTGCCGCGCTGCGGCGACGTGCGCGGACCGCGTTGCGGCGTTAGGCCAGTCGGAGGCCTCCCGGGTGCTCCTCCTCGATGATCCGGACCAGCCAGTCGAACACCGTCGGCCCCTTGCCGGCCCTGGCGGCGGCGAGGTCGGCGCGGACGTGCTCGCGGTTGGCGGGGTGGCAGTGGGCCAGCCGCAGTTCCAGCTGGCGGACCGTCTCGGGGTAGCCGAGGTTGCGCCGGGAGACCGCGTGGTCGCGCCACTCGATCAGGTAGTCGCCGTCCTCGGGGGTGCCGTAGCCGCCGCGCAGGCAGTCGGCGAAGGCGTCGAGGTTCCGGCCGAAGTAGCCGTCGCTGCCGATGGTCTCACCGACCACGTCCCAGAAGTCGTCCAGCGTGTGGATCCGGGTGCCAGCTATCACATAGGTCACGGTCACGGGGTCGAGGATATGCCGAGTGCGGTCGTCGGTGCGCCGGACTACCGGGCGACCGCGATGGCGGTGGCGAGCAGGCCGTCACCGACGGCCCAGCGGCCCTCGAAGCCCTCGATGCGGCGGCCGTTGACGTTCGGGCCGGGGACCAGCAGCCGGGCGGTGAAGGAGCCGTCGGGGGAGAGGACCAGGTCGGCCTCGCTGAAGTCCAGGAACTGCTCGGTGAGCGGGAACCACGCCTTGTACACGGATTCCTTGGCGCTGAACAGGATGCGGTCCCACGGGGTGCCGGGGTGTTCGGCGAGCAGTTCGACGATCCGCTTCCCCTCCTCGGGCAGCGCGATGACGTCCAGGACGTCGTCCGGAAGCGGCAGGGCGGGCTCGGCGTCGATGCCGACCGAGGCGAGGTCGCCGGAGTGGCCGACGGCCGCCGCTCGGAATCCCTCGCAGTGGGTGAGGCTGCCGACGACGCCGTCGGGCCAGCTCGGGGCGCCGCGCAGGCCGGGGACCAGCGGGCGGTAGGGGATGCCGAGGCGGGTGAGGGCGGTGCGGGCGCAGTGGCGGACGGTGGTGAACTCTCGGCGGCGCTTGGCCACCGCCTGGACGACGGCGGCCTCCTCGGCCGGTTCCAGCCGGGCCTCCGGCGGGTCGTCGTAGGACACCTCGGTCACGACGGCGTCCGGCAGCAGGTCCCCGATCACACGCTCCCCCTCGGTCGGTGCGCGGACGGCCGCCGCGCGGATCGAGCCTAACCCGGGTGGGGGTGGTCCCGGCGGGCCTTCCGGGGAAGATCCACCGGGACCACCCGGAGCATCGGGAGCACCGGGACCACTGAGGCCAACTCGCGGTACTGCTCGGCGCCGTCCAGCGACCGCAGCGGTCGGCCGAGGCCAGGCCCCAGCTGCGCGGGTAGCGCACCAGGCTCTGCGGGCCGCCGATGAGCGCGGCCTCGCGCTCGACGTCCGGGTTCCAGTCGTCGGGCAGGTTCGGGTGGTGGACGAAGCGGCTGAAGTAGCTGCGGGTGCCCTCGGGGAAGTGGCCGGCGGCGAGTTGGCGGGCGAAGCGGCTGCGGCGCAGTTCGTCCCAGCCGCCGTCGTGGCGGCCCCGGTGACGGGCAGGGGGAAGAGGCCGGTCAGGCCTTCCAGGACGCCGTAGTACTGGTCGAAGGCCTGCTGCAGCGGTCAGTTGGCGCGGTCGTCGGCGGCGTAGGGGTCGCGGCGGCGGGGGTCGGCCGGCGGGTCGGTGGGCGGGGTGGTCTGCGGGGGGCTTTCGAGGGCTTTTGGGCGGGGGCTAGCGGTGCCGGGCAGGCGTCGCGGCGAGGGCCCGGACGGGCCGGGTGTACAGCTCGCCGAGCACCGGGGCGCCGGCGGCGACGGCTAGCGCGTCGGGGCCCCGCTGCTGGGCGATCAGCAGGTCGGCGTCCCGGTGCAGGTGTGAGCGGAGGGCGAACTCGGCCCGCACGACGTCGAGATAGGCGGGGTCGAGGACGGCGAAGGTCTCGGTGAGCACCAGCAGATCGGGGTTGACCACGTCCGCGAGCAGGGCGAGGGCGCGGCCGATGGTCCGGGCCCGCTCGCGGACCAGCCGGTCCGCCCGGGGGTCGCCCTGCTGGACGGCGGCGATCAGCTGGGCGCGGTCCGGCTTGGCGGTGATCCCCTCGGCGGCAGCCGCTTCGAACAGGGTGGTGTCGGAGGCTGCGACCGAGAGGCAGCCCCGGCGGCCGCAGTGACAGAGTGCGGCGTCGTCCGCGTCTTCGTCCGCTCTCTCGTCCGCTTGTTGGTCCACTTGCTGGTCCGCTTGTCCGTCCGCGAGCCGGTCCGCGATCGGCAGGTGGCCGAGGTCGCCGGTGGCCGAGGGTGGGCCCTGATGGACCGTGCCCGCGACCGCCAGCGCCGCGTCCACCACATGACCGACGAACAGCTGCACCATGCTCCGCCGGGCGGCCGGGTGGCCGAACAGGATCTCCGCCTGGGTGAGCGCCCGGGCGTGGTTGTCCACCTGGACGGGCAGGCCGGTGGTGTCCTCCAGCAGCTCCCGCAGCGGCATGTCCCGCCAGCCCAAAGGTCTGTGACGGAGCATCAGCCCACGCTCCGGGTCGACGGCGCCGCCGGTGACGGCGCCCAGGCCGACCACCGTCCGGCCGCCGCGCAGGGCGGCGATCAGCCGGGGAAGTCGCTCCAACAGCGGCTTCAGTACGGCGAATCCGGTCCGGCCCCGGTTGGAGATCTCCTGCCGGTACAGCACCTGCCCGCGCAGGTCGAGCAGTGCGAAGGTGGTGTACGGGACGCCGATGTGCAGTCCGGCCACGGCAAGCCGGTCGGTGTCCACGTCCACCGGCAGCTGCGGGCGGCCCAGCGCCCCGGTGCCGCGCTCGTCCGCCAACTCCCGGCGCTCGCGCAGCAGTCCGAGCCGCACCAGGTCCACCACCTGCCGGGAGACCGCTGACGCGCTCAGCCCGGTCAGAGCGGCGACCCTGCTGCGGGCGATCGGCCCGTGGTCGAGCACCGTGCGCAGCACGGCGGAGGCGTTGGCGTCCCGGCGGTCGTCCCCGGTGCGGACGGGCGGCCGGGCGAGGGTGGTGGTCATGGTGGCGGTACCCGGGTCCTCTGGGTCGGTTGACGGCCGGGTCCTCCCCGGCCGGGTCGGTCGTATCGCGTTCCTCCGGTCGGGACGATCGGCGGTAACGCGTGCCCCGGCCGAGTCAGTTGGCCGTTTCGAGCTCCTCGGCGGGCACCAGGCCGGCCACCCGCGGCGGGTCGGCCGGCTCCAGCAGACGGCTCGGAGCGCCGTCCACGCCGAGCGGCAGGTCGCCGTCCAGGGTGATCCGGCGGACCAGGCGCGGCTCGTCGCCGTAGTCGTTGACCGCGTAGTGCTGGGTGGCCCGGTTGTCCCAGATCGCGACGTCGCCGATCTGCCAGTCCCAGCGGACGGTGTTCTCCAGCCGCTCGACGTAGCGCTGGAACAGGTCGATCAGCGCCCGGCTGTCGGCGCCCGACACGCCCTGGATGCGCTGCGCGAACGCGCCCAGGAGCAGCGACTTCTCCCCGGTGACCGGGTGCACCCGGACGACGGGGTGTTCGGTCTTGAAGGCGGTGGAGACGAAGACGTCGCGGAACAGCCGGGCGATCTCGGCGTTGTCCGCCAGCTCCGGGCGCAGGGCCAGCCGGGCGGCGTAGTCGTAGTCGTTGGTGTGGACGGCCCGCAGGCTCTCGGCCAGGGCCTTCAGCGGTGCGGGCAGGTCCTGGTAGGCGGCCGCGGTGTTGGCCCAGACCGTGCTGCCGCCGGCCGGGGGCAGCTCCAGCGAGCGCAGGATCGAGGCCTTGGGGTAGGACGGCACGAAGGTGACGTCGGTGTGCCAGTTGTTGGCCCGCACGCCCTTGGTCGCGTCCAGCTCGAAGATGTAGCGGCCGTCCGCGCTGGGGACGGTCGGGTGGCCGACCGGCTGTCCCAACAGGCGGGCGAACGCCTCGTGTCCGGCGTCGTCCAGGTGCTGCTGGCCGCGGAAGAACAGCACCTTGTGCTGGTGGAGGACGGCCTCGACGGCGGCCACGGTCTCGGCCGGCAGGTCGCCGCCGAGGCGGACGTCGTGCACGATCGCGCCGATCCGGCCGGCGGCGGGGGTGAGGCGGAGTTCGGTCAGGGCGGTGGTCATGACGGTTCCCCTTCACGGGAAGATGGTGACGGTGAGTGACGCATGGCGGCACCGGGCCGTTCCGCGTGCCGGTCGCCGGGCAGGGCAGGGCTGAGCGGCGAGGCGGGGCAAGGCCGAGCGGCGGGGCAGGGCGTGCGGGAGGGAGGCCGGTCCGGCGGGACGGACGGTCAGAGGGCGAGCGCGCCGCGACAACAGCGGCGCGGGCAGCAGGCGGTGGCCGGGCGCGGGGCACGGCGGACAGCGGTGTGCATCGGCCCTCCTTCCGGCTCGCCGCGAGTGGGCTCGGCGCTCATCGTGCTGAAGGGCGGGGCTCGCTGTCAATCGTCAACTTGGCTTCTGGGAAAGGGTGTTGCCGCCGCGTTGCGGTGTGTTGCGGCGGATGTCGCGGGGGTGGCGGGTGTGCTGCGGGCGGGAGTTCGACCTTGTGACGGGCTCGCGGCGGTTACTAACTTGCGGAGCGGAAGTAAGTTCGGAGCGGGCCGAGGGCGCGCCCTCGGGCCCTGGCGAAGGGGAGGTCGGCGCCCGTGCTGGAACTGCTGCACGCCCGCGCGTCGGCGCGGACCACGTGACGGGTGGCGCGACTGTCCGGCGGTGACGGAGCGTACGGACTGGGCGAGTGCTCCGAGGCCGGCCCGGGCGCCGGGCGGGCCAGGGCGGCGGTCGCTCCCGGCTTCGTCCCGGTGGAGCGCAACCGGCGCGTGTGGGCGGATCCGCAGCCGAGCGCCGCGATGCTACGGTCGTCCCCACTGGGGCGGTTCGGCAGTGCGGCCGAGGTCGCGCGGGTGGTCGGCTTCCTGGCGGCCGAGGAATCCTCGGTCGTCAGTGGTGTCCGCCTCGCCGTGGACGGAGGAACGACCGCGATGCTGCCCGAAGCCCCGCTGCGCTGACACCTTGTTCGAGGAGGGCCCCGCTGTGCGTGCCGAACCGGTCGCCGACACACCGTACCTGGAGCTGGGCGAGGGCCCGCTGTGGGACCAGTCCGCGCAGCTGCTGCGCTGGATCGGCATCCCCGACCGGCGGGTGCTCACCCTGGACCCGGCCTCGGGCGCGATCGGCTCGGTCGAACTCGACGCCACCCCCGGCACCTTGATGCCGTACGGCGACGGCGGGCTGATGCTCGCCACCGAGCGCGGCTTCGAACGGTTCGATCCGGCCACTGGCCGCACCACGCTGGTCGCCGCCGTCGAGGCCGACCGCCCAGACCGCCGGATGAACGACGGCAAGACCGACCCGTACGGCCGACCGGTCGCCGGTTCGATGGGGCGGGGGGAGCCGCGCGAGCCCGGATCGCTGTACCGGCTGGAGCGCGACGGCGGCGTCCGGGCGATCCTCGGCGGGCTCGACATCCCCAACGGCCTCGCCTGGCCGGAGCCCGACCGGCTCTGGCACATCGACACCACCACGCGCCGCATCGCCCTCTACCCCTACCCCGAGCACGGCCCCCTCGGCGAGCGGATCCGCACGCTCGACGTCTCCCACCTGCCGGGTCACCCGGACGGCATGACGCTCGACGCCGACGGCAACCTGTGGGTGGCGTTCTGGGACGGCTGGGCGGTGCGCTGCCTCTCGCCCGAGGGCGAGGTGCTGGCGTCGGTCGAGCTGCCGGTGCCGCGCGTCACCAGTTGCACCTTCGGCGGGCCGGACGGGCGGACGCTCTACATCACGTCCGCCCGGTCCGACCAACACCCGCTGTCCGGCGGTCTGTTCAGCGTCCAGGTGTGAGGGGTCCGGGTGCGAGGGGTCCGGGTCTGGCGGCGCCGGGTTCGAGGGGGCGGCGCGACCCTACTGCCCGAGCAGGCGGGCGAAGTCCAGCCCGAGGCTGCCGAGCACCGGTAGCGCGCCGAGGTCGGTGACGGCGCCGACGGGGATGCTGTAGCCCTGGTTCACCGCGCGGGGCGCGGGCGCGCCGTTGGCGGGCACGGCGTTGGCGGGTGCGGCGGCGGCCGGGATCAGGGCGGCGCCGAGGAGCAGGGCGGCGAGTGCGGTGCGCATGGGGCGGGGCCTCCGGGGGTGGGCGTGGTGACCTGTCAACACCCTGCGGCGCGGTGCGGTCACGTATCTTCGCCCCTTCGGCCGTATTGGTAAAGATTCCTGCCTTGTGTTCATGTCAACATGGCGGCGGTCTGGACCATACCGCCGTCGGGCGCATACGTTCTCTTCACTCGGACGGGCATCGGGCGATCTCGCTGAACCCCCTTGCGGCTTCGGCGACTTCGACCTGTCATGCCCATGGCTAGAGAACCGGAGGGAACCATGCACGCCATCAGCAAGAACCTCAGGATCCTCGCGGGCGCCCCGCTCGCGGCCGCCGCCCTCATCGCCCTCACCGCCGGCACCGCCAGTGCGGCGATACCGATCAACACGCCCATGTCCGGCAAGGCCACCTACTACAACGACGCCGGCTACGGCGCCTGCGGCACCCAGATCAACGCCTCCAACCAGATGCTCGTCGCGGTCTCCCACACCTGGTGGACCAGCGCCAACCCCAACAACGACCCCCTGTGTCAGGGCATTTCGGTCAAGGTCAGCTACCAGGGCAAGACCGTCACCGTCCCCGTCCGGGACAAGTGCCCCTCCTGTGACGCCGGCCACCTCGACCTCAGCCAGCCCGCGTTCGCCCAGCTGGCCCCGCTCGGCCAGGGCGTCATCAACGGCCTCACCTGGCAGTTCGTCAAGGCCGGCCTGAACGGCAGGACCGTCGAACTCTCCGAGCCCGTCACCGGCTCCACCATCGGCTGAGACTGCGGATGAGCGGCCGTGCCCGCCCCGTGACACGTGGGCGGGCACGGCCGTCGCCCGGGGTCCGCTTCCGGGCCTGGGTGTTTCAGCGTTTCAGCGCCTCAGCGGCAGAGCGCGGCGTCCACGGCGTCGGCGACGCGCTGCTTGACGTCGGCGGAGGGCAGGGTGGTGACGGCGATGTCGGCGGCGCGACCGTCCTCGGTGACACCACCGCGCGTCACGTAGCCCGGGAGCGTGCCGCCGTGGCCCCAGTACACACCGCCGCAGGACAGCGGGCGGCTGGCGAGGCCCAGCCCGTAGCGGCCGCCGGGGCCCATGTACTCGGCGGGGACGGTGACCTGCATCTGGGCGAGCTGGGCCGGGGCCAGCAGCTCGCCGCCGAGCAGGGCGCGGAAGAAGCGGTTCAGGTCGCTGTTCGTGGACACCAGGGCGCCGGCCGTCCAGGCCCAGGACATGTCCTGTTCGGTGACGTCCAGCGGCTGGCCGCCGGGCTCCTCGGTGAAGTAGCCGTGCGGGTGGCGCTCGTGCACCGTCATGTCGCCCTGGGCGGGGAAGTACGTGTGGCGCAGGCCGATGCGGTCGATGACCCGCCGGGTGATCTCCTCGCCGGCGGGCCGCCCGGTGACCTTCTGGATGATCAGACCGGCGATCAGGTAGCCCGTGTTGCAGTACTTCCAGCCCTTGCCGGGCTCGAAGTCGGGTTTCTGGGCGAGCGCGAGGTCGAGCAGGTCGCGGGGCTCGTGGTACTGGGAGAGGCTCTGGTCGGGCAGGAAGTGGGTGTAGTCGGGCAGGCCGCTGGTGTGCTGGAGGATCTGGCGGACGGTGATCTTCCGCCCGTCGATGCGGCTGCCGTCGGCGCCGGTGCCGCGGACGAGGCCCGGCAGGTAGGTGTCGAGGGAGGCCTCCAGATCGACCTTGCCCTCGGCGACGAGTTGCAGGACGACGACGGCCGTGAAGGACTTGGTGTTGCTGCCCGCCCGGACCTGCCCGTCCACGGGCACCGCCGCGCCAGTGGCGAGATCGCCCACCCCGGCCGTGGAGGTGCGGGTGTGCCCGTTCCGGTCCCGCACGGTGGCCAGCGCGCCGGGCACACCGTCTTGCCGGACCAGCGCGTCGAGCCGCTGTTGGACGAGGTCGGCTCGGGGGCCTGCCGCCTGGGCTGCCGGCGCGGCGGTCACGCCGAACAGCAGGGCGCCCGCGGCGACGGCCGCCGCGCTGAGCCGGAGTGGTCGATTCCTGTACGGGGTGGACGGGTTCACGGAGCGTCTCCTCTCGTCGGGCCGGCGCGCCCGGGACCACCAGGGCACCACGCGGCACCGGCGACGGTCGTCCGCGCGCAGGAGGAGCGGGGGCCGAAGCCGTGGTCCTGACGGTCTACGACCTGCGGGGTATGAACGGCGATCCGGCCGGCGCTGTGTGATGGTGTCCGCCCCTGCGCGCCGCAGGGGCGGACACCCGGGGCTTACCTAAACCAGTCGCTCGATCGCCTCGAAGATGTCGGCGTCGGTCTCCTGCTGCCACTTGGGCAGGTCGTTCCAATCCGCGACGTAGCCGGGCTTGGGGCTCTCGATGTGCTTGTGGATCTGGGCGATCCAGCAGAGCGAGACGAAGCGCCCCTTCTGCTCGCGGGAGAGCTTGACGGTCGTCCCGCCGCTCACGGCCACGAAGTCCCGAACCTGCCCGAACACGGCTGCGGCGCAGGGTCGTTCCCAGTCGGGGGTCTCCTCCCAGGAGGCGATGCAGCCGGGCTTCGGCTCTCCGGGGAAGTGCCGCTTCACTCCGGCGATCCACGCCTCCCGGAAGATCCTGCCGTCCTCGGTCATGAGCTGTTCCTTTCCTCATGCGGCGCGCTGGAGCGCCGTAATGTGGTCGTGCAACTCCGCGATCCGGTTGTCGTTGCCGGTACTGATGGCTGCGGGGGAGGACGAGGAGTGCCACCGGCGGCTGGCGTTGGTGCACAAGCTGACGAAGGGGCGTCGGGGAGCCGTGGTCGAGCCGTGCGGGAAGGTCGTGCATGCGGACCTGGTAGTGGGGCGGCCGTGAGGGGTGAGAGTGGGATCGCCGACCCGGTGCGGGTGTGGCTAGCGTGTGGGGTCTCCGTGGCCGGGGTGATGATGCTGATCGCGCTCTGGGGGACGGTGATGTGCCAGTGACAGGAACAGCGGGGAGACGAAATTGATGCTCTACGTCGTGGTGTGTGCGGCCGGAGTCGCGGGTGGGGTGGGGGAGTTGGTATCCGCCGCGCAGGGGCGGGGGTGGGAGGTGGGCGTGGTGGCGACTCCGCGGGCGATGGGGTTCATCGACGAGGAGGAGCTGGTGGCGCGGACGGGGTATCCGATCCGTTCGGCCTGGCGGAAGCCGGGGGATCCGCGGCCGTTGCCGGATCCGGATGCGGTCGTGGTCGCCCCGGCGACGTTCAACACGATCAACAAGTGGGCGGCGGGGATCTCGGACACCCTGGCGCTCGGCATCCTCTGCGAGTCGTACGGGTGGGGCGTCCCGGTGGCGGTGCAGCCCTGTCTGAGCGCGGCGCAGGCGGCGCATCCGGCGTACGGGGAGAGCCTGGCCAGGCTGCGGAGCATGGGTGTGCGGATCGCGGAGTTCACACCGGGGGCGTACAGCTGGACGCGGGTGCTGGAGCTGCTGGCGGTCTGACAGGGTGGCTGGCCGGGCGGGGGGATCTTGGCAGTGTGGGGGTGTTCCGGCGTGACCGGTGCGGCGTAGCGTCCGGGCAGGTCGGCGACGGGTGTGGGAGGTTCTGGTGGCGGTCAACGGCGAGGTGTCGTTCTGGTACGCGGCGAGCGGGCTGCCGGAGCCGGGGCCGGCGTTGCCCGGGAGCGCGGATGTGGACGTGTGCATCGTCGGCGGCGGGTACACCGGGCTGTGGACGGCGTACTACCTGAAGAAGGCGGAGCCGTCGCTGCGGATCGCGGTGCTGGAGCGCCGGTTCTGCGGCTACGGCGCCTCGGGCCGCAACGGCGGGTGGCTGTACAACGGTTTCGCGGGCCGGGGCGCGTTCGCGAAGCGGTACGGCCCGGGTGCGGCGGCGGCGATGCAGCGGGCGATGGACGAGGCGGTCGGGGAGGTCGTGGACGTCGCCGCCGCCGAGCGGATCGACGCGCACATCGTGCGTGGCGGGGTGCTCGAAGTCGCCAGGAACAGAGCCCAGTTGGAGAGGCTCAAGGCTTTCGCCGCCGCCGAGCGGGCGTACGGCGAGGGCCGCGTCGAGCTGCTGGGCGCCAAGGAGGCCGCCGACCGGATCGCCGTCGCGGGCGCCCTCGGCGGCACCTGGACGCCGTACGGTGCGCGGATCCAACCGGCCGAGCTGGTACGCGGGTTGGCGCGGGTGGTGCGGGACCTCGGGGTGGCGGTGCACGAGGGGACGGCGGTGACGGCGATCCTGCCGGGCACCGCGTTCGCCCGGCCGCGCGCGGTGACGCCGCAGGGCACGGTGACCGCCGAGTACGTGCTGCGCGCCACCGAGGGGTTCACGGCCGGCCTGCGCGGCGAGCGGCGGACCTGGCTGCCGATGAACTCGGCGATGATCGCCACCGAGCCGCTGCCGCCCGCCTTCTGGGCGGACGCGGGCTGGCAGGGCCGCGAGGTGCTGGGCGACTTCGCGCACGCCTACATGTACGCGCAGCGCACCGTGGACGACCGGATCGCGCTGGGCGGCCGGGGCGTGCCGTACCGGTTCGGCTCGCGGACGGATGCGGACGGCGGCACCCAGGTGGAGACCGTGCGCCAGCTCCGGCAGATCCTGAACCGCTTCTTCCCGGCGGCCGCGAGCGCCCGGATCGACCACGCCTGGGCGGGCGTGCTCGGCGTCCCCCGGGACTGGTGCGCCACCGTGGAGCTGGACCGTGCGAGTGGCCTCGGCTGGGCGGGCGGGTACGTCGGCAGCGGGGTGACCACGACGAACCTGGCGGGCCGGACCCTGCGCGACCTGGTCCTCGGGCGGGACACCAGGCTGACCGGGCTGCCCTGGGTGGGCCACACCGTGCGCCGCTGGGAGCCCGAGCCGCTGCGCTGGATCGGGGTGCACGCGATGTACGCGGCCTACCACGCGGCGGACCGCCAGGAGGCGGGCGGACGGGCCGCCACCTCGCCGATCGCCCGCGTCGCGGACGCCGTCTCCGGGAGGTAGTGAACGCGGCCGCGCGGGTCCGGGCGTGAGGGAGGGCGCCCGCGCGGATCCGGACGGTGGCGAACACGGTGGCGGATCCGGACGGTGGCGAACACGGTGGCGGATTCGCCACCCCGGATCCGCCACCGCGCTCGCCACGGCCGTTCGGACGCTCCGCCGTGCAAAGCGGCCCGGGAGCAAGCACGGTGGGGGCGTGCTGAGGAGAACGCTGGTGGCCCTGTGCGCTCTGTGCGTCCTGCTGTTCTGCGTGCCGGCGACCGGCGCGCAGGCCAGGTCGCCCGGGTGGGCGGTCGTGGTGGTGGACCAGGAGTCCCGTAGCGTCCTGGTGCTGCAGAGCGCCGAGGAGCTGATGGCCTACCGGGGCCCGGGGCGGCTGCCGGTCGTGTGGGGCTGGAGCGCCGACCGGGCGGCCGGGCTCGCGGACCTGACGCCCGCGCGGAGCTGGACGAATCCGGACGAGGCGAAGAGCCGGGTGCGGCAGGGCCGGCGCTACCTGCTGACCACCGCCTCCGGCGGCCTGGCCGCCGTCGTGGACACCACCACCGGCGCGACCCGCTGGGCGGCGGACCTGGGCGGGGCGGCCAATCCGCACAGCATCGAGCTGCTGCCGGACGGCAACGTCGCGGTCGCGGCGAGCGGCGGCGGGTGGGTGCGGCTGTACGCGGCCTCGCAGGGGCCGCGCGCCACCGCCCACGCAGGCTACCCGCTCCCGGGCGCGCACGGCGTGCACTGGGACGGCCGGACGGGCCTGCTCTGGGTGCTCGGCGACGACGTGCTGACCGCGCTGCGGGTGGGCGGCACCCCGGCGGCGCCCACCCTGACCGCCGTCCGCTCGACGCCGCTGCCCGACCACGGCGGGCACGACCTCGCGCCGGTGCTGGCCGAGCCCGGACGGTTCTGGGTGAGCACGCTGACCGGCCTGTGGCGGTACGACCCGGCGGCCGACCGCTTCACCGCCGTGCGGCTGGGCGAGCCCGCAGCCGTCCGGGACGTGAAGAGCGTCGGGGACGAGCCCGGCACCGGACGGCTGCTGACCGTGGCCCCCGACCACAGCGGGCCGTGTTCCTGGTGCACCTCGGTGATCACCCTGCACCGGCCGGACGGGACGCGGATGCTGCGCGGGACGCATCTCTACAAGGCGAGGTGGTGGGGAGGCTGGTAGCAGATCCGCGACGTGCAGGTGTCGGTTTCGGGGTTCGGGTCGGCGATGCCACCCGTTCTGCCGACGGCATTCGGATGATGGGGCATATTGTGTACCCCGCCAAACTACTCCAATAGGAGTGAGTTTCCCGTCGCCGTCCGTAAACCATCCGTCGACCGTGTCGGCTGGGATAGCGTCGAAGGCGTCGGGGGGCCGACACCGATTCGGTGTATTCGAACACTAGTTACCGGGCCGTAATGGCCGGAATGAGTCATGGAGAAAAACGTGTCGAATTTGATGCCGGAAAACATGCCGGAGAAAATGCCGGACACCGTCGACGACCTGCAACTCGCGGCGGAATCGCTGGCCGCTTTCCCGGCCCGGGGCGCGGCCGTCGGCGCCGATGTCACCGAGCGCCTCGCGGCGGTCGCCGAACTCTGCCGGTCGGTCGACGCGGTGCTCGACAGCCTGGTCGTCCAGGTCGCCGCGGAAGCGGCCGAGGAGGGTTGGACGGCGGCCCGGATGGCGGCGGAACAGTCCGGTTACTACGCGAGGTTGCGCCGGGCACTGCTCCCCGCCGCGACCGGCGCCGGGCTGACGCAGCAGTGAGCGCGCTGCACCCGGGCGTGCACGTGCTGTCCTGCCCCACCCGGTGGAGCGACGTCGACGAGAACGGGCACATCAACAACGCCCGGCTGGTCGGCTACGTCCAGGAGGGGATTTACGACATGTTCTGCCACCACGAGACCGCCGTCCGGGACGCCCTGTTCCCGTCCGGATTCATTATCGCGCGGCACGAGATCGATTTCCTGGAGCAGTTGTACCACCGGCCCGAGCCCTTGTCGGTGCAGTTGACGGTTGAACGGATCGGGCGGAGTTCCACGCATGTCGTGGTGAATGTCTGCCGTGACCCGCTCACCTTTATGCGGGCCAGGACCGTGGTGGTCGCGCGGGACCGTGAATCCGGCCGCTCGCGCAAACTCAGTTCGAACGAGCGGCGTTTTCTCGAGGCGTTTATGCCGGATGCCGTGCAGGCCGTCGCGGTCCCGCCGGCCGCGCCGGCGGTGTCCACCGCGCCGGCTGTGTCCACCGTGCCCGCTGTGCCCGCCGCACCGGCCGTGCCGGTCACGGCGCCTCCGCCGCAGCGCGTGGCGGCCCGCTCGGGCGCCGCTCTGCCGCACCGCACCCGCAGACGGTGTCGGGCGTCGGTGGCCTGACACCCGGTCCCCTGGTGGCCCCGCGCCGGGCAGAGCGCGGGCCGGCGGCGTGATCGACAACGGCGTCGATCCGTCCGGCCGGTCTCCCTGCCGCCGTGCCGCCGTGCCGCAGTACGCTGAGCAGCACGGGTACCGGCGAACCCCAGGCGGTCACGGGCCGTGACGGCGCAGCCGACCGGACCTCGCCGCCACCAGCCGTCCGCCACGGGCCGTCCGCCACACCAGCCGTCCGCCGCCTCCGGGCCTCCGGGCCACCGGGCCAGGGATCGTCCGCGAGAGGGCCGGCGGCTCTCGGCCTCCGGCTTCCGGGCGGAGCGCAGCCGGTTCCCGCCGACCGGAAGGAGGACGCGATGACCATCTCCCCGGAGGACTTCCGCGCCCGCGTCGTCGACTGTGGGGAGTACCCGAGCGAGGCGGAGGCGGAGCACGCCATCCGGGTCGTGCTCGCGCTGCTCGGTGAGCACCTGGTCGGGGCCGAACGGGCCGAGCTCGCCGACGCGCTGCCCGAGGCGTACGCCCCGCTGCTGCGCGATGCCGGGCCCGCCGCCGAACCGCTGACCGCCGAGCGCTTCGTGCGCGGCGTGGTCGGCTGGATCGACGGCGCGACCGAGGCGACCGGGCCGTGGGACATCGGGGCCGTGCTCGGCACCCTCGCCGACCTGGCCCCGGGGGAACTGGTCGACCGCGTGGTCGAGCAGCTCCCGGACGGCTACGATCTGCTGTTCGGCCACCCGGTGCCGGCCTGGGCCGGCGCGCCGGTGGTGGCCCGGAACAGCTCCGCACCCCGGCCGGTCAGCTCGACCGGTCCGGCGCCCGGCCGCAGGTAGACGGACGCGCCCCGGGGGAGGTCGAGGTCCGCGAAGCCGGGGGCGTGCAGTCGGGCGCGGCCCTCGACGCACAGCAGGATCTGCGGGGTGGGCAGCTCGGCGCGGACGGCGGCCGGGCCGGGGCGCAGCCGGGAGAGCCTGAACTCCTCGGCGGGGGAGGGGAATTCGTCCTCGAATCGGTCGCCTGGGAGTGCCGTGAGGACCTGCGGTTCATCGGTGCGGAAGGACGTGACCGCCAGCAGGCCGTCGACGTCGACGTGCTTGGGGGTGAGCCCGCAGCGCAGCACGTTGTCCGAGTTGGCCATCAACTCCACGCCCACGCCCCGGAGATAGGCGTGCGGAACCCCGGCGTCCAGGTAGAGGGCCTGGCCCGCCGTGAGCCGGACGTGGTTGAGCAGCAGTGCGGCGATCAGGCCCGGGTCGCCGGGGTACTGCGCGGCGGCGCGGGCGTAGCCGGCGCAGGCCTCGGCGAACGGGCCGCCCTCGGCCGCTAGCCGGTGCAACGCCCTGGTGACGTCGCCGAGTTGGGTGCGGGTCGGCCGGACCTCGGCCAGGACCCGGCGCAGCAGCGCGGGCAGGGCCTCGGCGGCGGGGTGCGCGCGCAGGTCGTCCGCCCAGGGGGCGAGCAGCGGGACGGCGAGCGCGTCCAGCAGCCGGGCCGTTCCAGGGGCCGGGCGGAAGCCGCACAGTGCTTCGAAGTCCCCGAGGGCGCAGATGAGTTCGGGCTTGTGCCCGGGGTCCTTGAAGACCCGTTCGGGTGCGTCGAGCGGGACGCCGCGAGCCTCCTCGGCCGCGTACCCGGCCGCCGCCTGGGTCCGGGTCGGGTGGACCTGGAGGGAGAGCGCCCGGTCGGCGGCGAGCACCTTGAACAGGAACGGCAGCGTCGGGCCGAACCGCCCCACGGTGTCCGGCCCGAGCATGGCGTTCGGGTACCGCTGGATGAGTTCGTCCAGCGGCTGCGGCCCGCCGGTGCCGTCCGGAGACAGCAGCTCGGAGGGCGCCGACGGGTGTGCGCCCATCCACAGTTCGGCCTGCGGGGCGCCGGTCGGCGCGGTGCCGGTCAGCGCGGGGATGGCGGTGGGCGAGCCCCACGCGTACGGGCGGACCGGGTTGTGGAGCAGGGCGAAGGGCGGGAGCGACATGGCGCGGCCTCCGAGGGGTTCGGGTCAGCGGCAGAGCGCGGCCGCGCCGATCAGCCCGGCATCGGTGCCGAGTTCGGCGCGGCGGACGTCGAGGCCGCGGATGTAGGACAGCGTGGCGTAGCGGTCGAGGTGGCGGGCGAGCGGTGCGAACAGGACGTCGCCGGCGGTGGCGACGCCGCCGCCGACCACCACCCGGTCGAGGTCGACCAGGGCCGCGGTGGCGGCGATCCCGGCGGCGAGGGCCTGGGCGGCGCGGTCGAAGGAGGCGAGCGCGACCGGGTCGCCCGCCTCGGCGTCGGCGGCGACGGCCCGGGCCGAGCGGTCCTCCCCGGCCGGGCGCCAGCCCTCGGCGAGGGCCCGGCGGGCGATGGCGGTGCCGCTGGCGAGGCCCTCCAGGCAGCCGCGCGAGCCGCACGGGCAGGGCTCGCCGTCCAGGTCGACGGTGATGTGGCCGAGGTGGCCGGCGTTGCCGCTGGGCCCGGGGCGGACGGCGCCGTCGAGCACCAGCCCGGCGCCGACCCCGGTCGACACCACCAGGCACAGCGCGTTGGCCGCGCCCCGGGCGGCGCCCTGCCAGTGCTCGGCGGCGGCCATCGCGACGCCGTCCCCGGCCAGTTGGACGGGCAGCCGCCGGGCGGCCACCGCCGGGTGCGCGGCGACCTCGGCGACCAGCGGGAAGTCGTGCCAGCCGGGGATGTTGACGGGGCTGACGGAGCCGGCGACGAGGTCGACCGGGCCGGCGCTGCCGATCCCGACGGCCGTCACGGCGGCCCAGTCGGCGGTGCGGGCGAGCCGGTCCAGCACCTCGTGCACGACGGCGAGCACGGCCGCGCCCGGCTCCCGGGCCGGGGTGGGCAGTTGGTGCCGGTGCCGCAGCCGCCCGTGGCCGTCGACCAGCGCCCCGGCGATCTTGGTGCCGCCGATGTCCACGGCGGCGAACAGCGGGGTGGCGGCGGGCGGCGGGGTGAGGGTCATCGCGGCGGGCTCCAGGCGGGTTCGGGCGGGGGCGGCGCCCCGGCGGGCGGGCCGGGGCGCCGATCAGCGTAGTGCGGCATGCGGGGCGCGGCGGGCGGGGTGCGAGACCCCGAACGGCGGCCCCGAACGGCGGGGCCCCGAACGGCGGGGCCCCGCCCGCCCGTCAGCCGGCGGTGCTCAGCCCGCCGCGCTCAGACGCAGCGTGACCAGCTCGAACGGCCGCAGCGCCAGCCGCACCGCGCCGTCCTCCACGGCCACCTCGCCGCGGGTGCCGTCCCAGGGCCGCTCCAGCAGGTCGCAGGGGACGGCGCCGGCCAGCGGGTAGGAGGTGGTGAGCAGGCCCCGGGCGCGGCCGCCACCCGCCTCGTAGACCCGGACGATCAGGTCGCCGCTGCGGTCGTCGGCGAGCTTGACCGCGCTGACCACCAGCGCGTCGTTGTCCAGCTGCACCAGCGGCGCGACCTGCTCGGCGGTGCCGGTGACGCGCCGCTCGGGCAGGCCGATCCGGTAGCCCTCGCGGACGGCGTCGCCGATCGCCGCACCCGGGACGAGGGCGTGCCGGAAGCGGTGCAGGCCCTGGTCGGTCTTCGGGTCGGGGAAGCGGGGCGCGCGCAGCAGCGAGAAGCGGACCGTGGTGGTGGTGCCGCCGTCGGTGTCGCGCACGGCGCGGGTGACGTCGTGGCCGTAGGTGGAGGCGGTGACGAGGGCGACGCCCCAGCCGGGCTCGTCGAGGTGGACGAAGCGGTGGTTGCAGGCCTCGAACTTGGCGGCGTCCCAGCTGGTGTTGGTGTGGGTGGGCCGGTAGAGGTGGCCGAACTGGGTCTCGGCGGCGTACCGCTCGGTGTGCACGTCCAGCGGGAACGCGGCCTTGAGGAACTTCTCGGTCTCGTGCCAGTCGACCTCGGTGTCGATGTCGAGCCGCTGCTCGCCCGCCCGCAGGGTGAGCGTCTGGACGACGGTGGACGAGCCGAAGGAGCGCGCCACCCGGACGGCGGCCTGGTCGGGGGCGGAGAGCGCCGTCAGCGCGTCCACGGCGGTCAGGTCGGTGACGGTGTTGCGGTAGAACTGGTCGACGTCCCAGGCGTCCCACATGTTGGGGAAGTCCGGGTGCAGCTGGAGCAGGTTGGCCCGGGTGCCGGGGGCGACGGTCTCCCGGCCGCTCGCCACCTCGACCACCGACGCCACCAGGCCGTCGGCGTCCACGACCACGTCCAGCAGCCCGTTGCGCAGCAGGAAGCCGCCCTCGGGCCGCTCGATGACCTCGCAGGCGCCCGAGCCGAGCACGGCCGGGGCGGCCCCGCCGGCCGGGACGGCCGAGCGCGGGTGCGGCGCCGAGTTGAACACCAGCTCGCGCCCGCCGGCGGTGTCCCCGGCGAGGGCCTGCTGGGCGCCGTCGATCAGCGAGTCCAGCTCCGCGGCCAGCGCCGCGTACGTCGCCTCGGCCTCGCGGTGCACCCAGGCGATGGAGGAGCCGGGCAGGATGTCGTGGAACTGGTGCAGCAGGACGGTCTTCCAGATCCGGTCCAGCTGCTCGTACGGGTAAGCCGCGCCGGTGCGCAACGAGGCGGTGGCGCACCAGAGTTCGGCCTCGCGCAGCAGGTTCTCGCTGCGCCGGTTGCCCTGCTTGGTCTTCGCCTGGCTGGTCAGGGTGGCCCGGTGCAGCTCCAGGTAGAGCTCGCCGACCCAGACCGGCGGGTTCGGGTACTCGGCCTCGGCCTTGGCGAAGAACTCGGCGGGCTTCTCCCAGCGGACGGTGGCCGAGCCCTCCAGGTCCTTCATCCGGCCCGCCTTGGCGACCATCTCGCGGGTGGTGCCGCCGCCGCCGTCGCCCCAGCCGGTCGGGGCGAGCGAGTGCCGGGCCACCCCCTTGTCCTTGAAGTTCCGTGCCGCGTGGGCGATCTCGCTGCCCTTCATGGAGCAGTTGTAGGTGTCCACGGGCGGGAAGTGGGTGAAGATCCTGGTCCCGTCGATGCCCTCCCAGAGGAAGGTGTGGTGCGGGAACTTGTTGATCTGGCTCCACGAGATCTTCTGCGTCAGCAGCCACTTGGAGCCCGCGTTGCGGATGATCTGCGGCAGGCCGCCGGTGAAGCCGAAGGTGTCGGGCAGCCACGCCTCGTGGTTCTCCACCCCGAACTCGTCCAGGAAGAACCGCTTGCCGTGCACGAACTGCCGGGCCATCGCCTCCGAGCTGGGCATGTTGGTGTCGGACTCGACCCACATGCCGCCGGCCGGGACGAACCGGCCCTCCGCCACGGCCTTCTGCACCCGGGCGTACACCTCGGGGCGGTGCTCCTTGATCCAGGCGAACTGCTGTGCCTGGGACATGGTGTAGAGGAAGTCCGGCTCGTCCTCCAGCAGCGCGGTCATGTTGGCGGTGGTGCGCGCCACCTTGCGGACGGTCTCGCGCAGCGGCCAGAGCCAGGCCGAGTCGATGTGCGCGTGGCCGATCGCACTGATCCGGTGCGCGGACGGCACGGCGGGCGCGGCCAGCACGTCGGTGAGCTCCGAACGGGCGGCGGCCGCCGTGCCGTTGACGTCCTGGAGGTCGATCGCGTCGAGCGCCCGCTCGACCGCGCGCAGGACGTCCCAGCGGCGGGCGCCGTCCACCGGCAGCTCGGCCATCAGCTCGCCGAGCACCTCCAGGTCGATCACCAGTTGCCAGACCGTCTCGTCGAAGACGGCGAGGTCCATCCTGGTCAGCTTGTACTGCGGCTGGTCGCCGGCGGTGTCCTTGTCGCCCAACTCGGTGGGCAGGAAGGGGTGGTAGTCCAGGATGACCGGGTTGGAGGCCGCCTCGACGTGCAGCAGCACCTGCTCGCCGCCGGCCGCGGGGGCGGCGATGCGCACCCACTGGTTCTGCGGGTTGAGGCCCTTCACCGGGGTGCCGTCCGGGCGGTAGACCAGGCCCTCGCACTGGAAGCCGGGCATGTTGGCGTCGAAGCCGAGGTCGATCAGCGCCTCGACCGTCCGCCCGGCCCAGGCCTGCGGCACGGTGCCGGTCACGGTGATCCAGCTGGTGCCCCACGGCGCGCCCCAGGCGTCGCCGACCGCGATCGGGGTGCGCGGCGCGGCCAGGCCCTCGGCGACCGGGACGGGCTCGCCGGGTGCCGTCCAGATGCCGACCTCCAGCGGGACGGACTCGGGGTAGACGGCCGGGCGGATGCGCTCGTCCAGGACGCGCTTGAGGCGGGACTCGACCAGCGTGCGGTCATCGTGCATGTCAGCGGGCTCCGTTGCGTGACTGAGGGGTAACGGCTGAGGCGAAGGGTCAGAGAGAACGTACGTCGTCCGGGTGGACCACCTCGGTGATCCCACGCGCGGCCAGGTGGGCCTGGTCCTCGGCGTGCTCGGCGAGGACGGTGGTCGGGCGGGCGCCCGCCTCGGCGAGGCGCATGAACGCCTCGTAGACGGCGCCGCCGGGCCCGCAGACCGAGCGCTTGGGCGCGGTCACCTCGTCCCCGGTGGCCACCACCACGGCGGTGGTGCGCGGCTCGGGCGGCTGCCAGGAGCGGCGCGCCTCGGCGGCGGCCTCGGCCAGCCGGGCGCCGGCCGGCTTGACCGCGCGGTCGGTGGTGAGCAGGCCGAGGCTGTACTCCAGCTCGGGGAAGTCGGCCAGCGAGCGGTCCACGTCGTGCGAGCACCACCAGGTGACGCCCCACACGTCCGGGCAGTCGAGCACGGCCTCGACGGTGGCGCCGGTGAACCGGGCGGCGTCCTCGGCGGTGATGTGCGGGGCGGGGGCGCCGACCTCCTGCAGCCAGACCGGGCGGGCCGGGTCGTCCGCCCAGGCCTTGGAGAGCTCGACCAGGTAGGCGGCGTGCTGCGCGGTGGCGGTGGAGTGGGCGCCGTAGCGCTGGGCGGTGCCGTTGAACACCCAGGAGTGCACGGCGGTGGCGGCGCCGATCCGGGCCGAGTGCCACGGGGTGAACGGGTGTTCGTCCAGGTACCAGGCGGCGTCGTAGGAGGCGTGCAGGTGCATCCGGCCGGGCGCGCCCTGCTCGCAGGCGTCGAGCATCCGGCGCAGCCAGGCGTCGGCCTGCCCGGGGGTGATCCGGTCGGGGTCGGGGTGCGGTTCGCCGGAGAACTGGTTGATCTCGTTGCCGAGCGTCATGCCGAGGAAGTTGGGCCGCTCGTGCAGCGCCTCGGCGAGGGTGCGCAGGTAGGCGGCCTGGCCGTCGAGGACCTCGGGGTCGGTGAAGATGTTCCGCCGGTGCCAGGTCTGCGTCCAGGAGGGCAGGAAGTCGAAGCTCGACAGGTGGCCCTGGAGGCCGTCCACCGCGACGTCCAGGCCGCGTTCGCCGGCCGCGTCCACCAGGGCCGCCAGCTGCTCGACGGCGCGCGGGCGGATCAGGGTGCGGTTGGGCTGGAACAGCGGCCAGAGCGGGAAGACCCGGACGTGGTCCAGGCCGAGTGCGGCGATGGAGTCGAAGTCGGCGCGGACGGCGTCGAGGTCGAAGTCGAGCCAGTGGTGGAACCAGCCGGCGCTGGGCGTGTAGTTGACGCCGAAGCGGGGGCGCTGCGGTGCGGGGTTGCTCATGGGCGGGTGAGTCCTCAACGGGTGTGGGGCGAACGGGCGGTGGGGTCAGGAATCGTCGGACACGTCCGGCCGGGGCCTAACCCTTGACGGCTCCCTCCTCGACGCCCTTGAAGAAGAAGCGCTGGCAGACGCCGAACACCACGACGATCGGCAGGAAGGCGATCATGGTGCCGGCCGCGATCAGCCGCGGGTTCGCGGAGAAGGTGCCGTTGAGGTACTGGAGTCCGACGGTGAGGGTGTACTTCTGCGGGTCGTTGAGCACGATCAGGGGCCAGAGGAAGTCGTCCCAGGCGCCGATGAAGGTGAAGATGACGATCACGCTGAGCATGCCGCGCACGTTGGGCAGGCCGATGTGCCAGAGCCGCTGCCACACCGTGGCGCCGTCGACCAGGGCGGCCTGGTCGAGTTCGAGCGGGACGGCGGCGAAGGCGGTGCGCATCAGCAGCACGTTGAGCATGGCGATCGCGCCGGGCAGGGCGACGCCGGTCAGGGTGTCGGCCAGACCGAGGCCGCGCACCAGCACGTACTGGGAGACGATGGTGACCTCGCCGGGGAGCACCAGGGTGGCGAGGAAGAGGCCGAGGACGAGCTTGGCGCCGCGGAAGCGCAGCCGGGCGAGCGCGAAGCCGGCCAGGGTGCAGCCGACCACGTTGCCGGTGATGCAGATGGCGGCGACGATCAGCGAGTTGAGGGCGTAGGTCCAGACCGGGATGGTCTCGGCGACCTTGCCGTAGTTGCCGAAGGTCAGCTGTTCGGGGATGAAGCTCGGGGTGCTGGTGTAGACGTCCTCGTTGGGACCCTTGAGGGAGGTGGAGAGCTGCCACAGGAACGGCCCTACCACCAGCAGCAGGACGAGCACCAGGAGCAGGTAGCGGCCGGCGGTCTGGGCGGTGGAGGGGGTGTTGAAGCCCCGGGAGCCCTGGGAGCCCCGGGAGCCCTGGGAGCCCCGGGAGCCCTGCGAGCCTTGAGCGCGGCGGACGGCCTTCGAACGGGGGGAGGTCACGGGGTTCAGGCCGCCTTCCGGTTCAGGCGCATCAGCAGCAGCATCGGGCCGAGGGTGATGACGAACAGCATCAGGCTGAGCGCGGAGGCGTAGCCGAGGTGGCCGTTGAAGCCGCGGCTGTACATCTGGATCAGCATCACCACCGACATGTCCCGCCCGCCCGGGCCGCCCTGGCCGTGGGAGAGCACGTACAGCTCGGAGAAGACGCGCAGCGCGCTGACCGAGATGAGGACGGAGACGAGCATCATGGTCGGCCGCACCCCGGGCAGGGTGACGTGCCAGAACCGGCGGATCGGGCTGGCGCCGTCGACGGCCGCCGCCTCGTGCAGTTCGCGCGGGACGTTGGCGAGGGCGGACAGGTAGATGACCATGTAGTAGCCGAAGCCCTTCCAGACGGTCAGGGCGATCGCGCTGAACAGGAGCAGCCAGCGGTCGGTGAGGAAGGCGACCGGGGAGTCGGTCAGACCGGACTGCTGGAGCAGGCCGTTGACCAGGCCGCGGTCGTCCAGCACCCAGCCCCAGATCAGCGCCACCACGACGGCGGAGGCGATGACCGGGGTGTAGAAGGCGGTGCGGAAGAAGGTGATGCCGGGGATCTTGCGCTGGACGAGCAGGGCGAGCAGCAGCGGCAGGATGGTCAGCAGGGGCAGGCAGACCAGCATGAAGACGATGCTGTTGAGCAGGGCGTCTGCGAGTTGTTCGTCGTCGAGCAGGCGCCCGTAGTTCTCCAGGCCGGTGAACTGCCCGCCGCCCAGGGGCTTGGCGTTGGTGAAGGACAGGATCACCGTGTTGACGGCCGGCCAGAGGTTGAAGACGGCCAGCCAGAGTATCGCGGGCCCGGCGAGCAGCCAGGGGGTGAACCAACGCCGGTGGGTCATGCCGTTGCCTTCCTGGGGGTGGTGCGGGTCATTCCCGGGTGCGGCGGGCGGGGGTGGCCCGCCGCTTGACCGGTACGGTCGGGGTGGCGCCTGGCCGTCAGCCCTTGAGCAGCTTGTTGCACTGTTCGACGGCGGAGTCCAGCGCCTGCTTGGAGCTCGCGTCGCCGCTGATGGCCAGCGCGATCTGCTGGTTGACGATGGTGCTCATGGCGTCGTCGACCTGGACGGGCTGGATCAGCTTGGCCTTGGCGAGCGAGTCGAAGGCGACCACCTTGGCGTCGCCGGCGTTGGTGCCGTCGCTCTTGCTGAAGAACGGGTCGTTCGCGGAGGCCTTGGTGGACGGGAAGACGCTGGTCAGGTGGGAGAACGCGGCCTGGTTCTCGGCGCTGGTGACCCAGCGGGCGAGGGCGACGGCGGCGGCCGGGTTCTTGGTGTTCTTCGGGATGGTCAGGCCCTGCACGTACAGCGGCGGGACGCCCATGGTGGGGGAGGAGACCATCTTCGGGGCGATCGTCGGGTTGTCGGTGGCGAGGCTGGTGATGAAGTTGCCGCCGCCGGTGGTCCAGGCGGCCGTGCCCGCGTTGAAGAGCTTGGAGTTGCCGACGTAGGTGTTGGTCAGCACGTCCTTGGGCAGCAGGCCCTCCTTGAAGGCGTCGCGGTACTTGTCGAGCAGCGCGGCGGCCTCGGGGGTGTTGAAGGTGAAGGACTTGCCGTCGTCGGACATGAGCTTCACGCCGGCGTTGTAGAGGTCGCCGAGGCCCGGCTTGCGGCTCATCAGGTAGGTCTGGCCGCCGGACTTCTCCTTCATCGCCCGGGACTGGGCGATCAGGTCGTCCAGGCTGGCGGGGAGCTTCTTCGGGTCCAGCCCGTTCTTCGTCAGGAGTTCCGAATTCCAGTAGTTCACATCGGTGTTGAGGTACCACGGGTAGCCGAAGGTGCCGTTCAGGCCGGTGTAGCGGTAGGCCTCGACGCCGCCCGCGACGTACTCGTCGGCGAGCTTGGGGTCGGCCTTGAGGACGTCCAGCAGGAGGTCCTTCTTGGCCAGCGGGAAGGCGAAGTCCGGCGGGAGGTTGACCACGTCGGGCAGGCCGCCGGACGCGGCCTGGCTGAGCACCTTGTCGGAGTAGCCCTCGCCGGGCTGGTCGAGCCACTCGACCTCGACGCCGGGGTACTTCTTCTTGAAGCCGTCGAGGACGCCCTGCATGTAGTCGGTGAACTTCGGCTTGAGCGCCCAGGTCTGGATCGAGACCTTGCCCTTGACCTCGCCGGTGGCGGCCGCACTCGCCACGCTGTCGCTGTTCTTGCTTTCGCTGGAGCCGAGTCCGCAGCCGGTGAGTGCGGCCGCGGTGAACGCCGTCGTGGTCAGTGCCGCCCAGATTCTTCGCATGAGGGTCTCCCGGTCCTGGGGGTGGGTGGGGGATCGTGCCGAGCTCGGGGGGTGGTTTTGGGTCACGGGGGTGGTGCCGAGTTCCAGAACCTGTCTTACTAAACCGGTCTAGCTATGCCAGGGACTATGCTCCCGCCTAAACTTGGATGTCAAGAGAGGAGTCGGGTTCTGTGGCCAGACCGACGATCGCCGACATCGCGCGCCAGGCCGGTGTCTCCAAGGGCGCGGTGTCCTTCGCGCTCAACGGCCGCCCCGGCGTGAGCGAGGCGACCAGGGCCCGGATCCTGCGGGTCGCCGAGGAGATGAACTGGCGCCCGCACAGCGCCGCGCGGGCCCTCGGCGGAGCCAGGGCCGACGCCGTCGGGCTGGTGATCGCCCGCCCGGCCCGCACCATCGGCGTCGAGCCGTTCTTCAGCCAACTGCTGTCCGGCCTCCAGGCGGTGCTCTCGGCCAGCTCCGTCGCACTGCACCTGATGGTGGTCGAGGACACCGCCGCCGAGATCGAGGTCTACCGGCGCTGGGCCTCCGAGCACCGGGTCGACGGCTTCATCGTCGTCGACCTCCAGGTCCGCGACCCGCGGCTGCCGGTGCTGGACGAACTCGGCCTGCCCGCCGTCATCCTGGGCGGGCCCGGCAAGGGCGGCGGCCCGCTGCGGATCTGGGCCGACGACCGGGAGGCGATGCTCTCCATCGTCGACTACCTGGCCGCCATCGGGCACCACCGGATCGCCCACCTGGCCGGGCTGCCGCACTTCCAGCACACCCAGCGGCGGATCCGCGCGCTGCGCGACGCCTCCCGCCGGCTCGGACTGGAGGAGGCCGTGTCGGTGCCCACCGACTTCAGCGACGCCGAGGGCGCCGCCGCCACCCGCACCCTGCTCTCCCGGCCCCGGCGGCCCACCGCGATCGTCTACGACAGCGACGTGATGGCCGTCGCCGGGCTCGGCGTGGCCGGGGAGATGGGCGTCGCGGTGCCCGCCGAACTGTCCATCGTCTCCTTCGACGACTCGGTGCTGGCCCGGATCGTCCACCCGCCGCTGACCGCGCTGAGCCGGGACACCTTCGCGCTCGGCGAGCAGGTCGCCCGCAGCCTGCTGGCGGCCCTCGACGAGGCTGGCCCGGGGCGCGACCTGCAGATGCCCACACCGCGGCTGACCGTGCGCGAGTCCACCTCGCCGCCGGGGGCCGAGCCACCCGACGGGGTGGTTGCTGCGCGAGTCGTTGACAGCGCTCCTGAACCGGTTTAGGTTCGCTGCGCCGAGCGGCCTCCGCCCGGCGCGCACCCAGGCCCGCACCCTCCGCAGGCCCGCACCCCCGGCGGGCCCGCCGCGTCGCGGCTGCGGCCGGCCGCAGCCGCGACACGGTCACCCCGCCTCCTCGCGCACCGCCACGCCCACATGCACCCGGCCCGTCCACGCCGACGGCCCGCCCCCACCCACCTCCGCTCGATCGGAGCCACCGCATGTCACGACGGATACCCCTGCTGCTCAGCGCCGCCCTCGCGGCCGCCGTGCTGGGTGCCGCCCCCGCCGCCCACGCCGGGCCGCAGGCGCCCACCACCCCGGCCGCCGGCACCCCCGGCACCCAGCCCTACGCCTCGTACTGGTACCCCTCCACCATCCTCAACTGGGACCCGGCCACCGACCCGGACGCCCGCTTCAACCGCTCCCGCGTCCCGCTCCAGCCGCGCACCAGCGACCCCGCCCTCAAGGCCAACCCCAACGCCCGCACCGGCGAAGGGAAGATCGCCTCCCTGGTCTCCTTCGGGCCCACCTCCAACAACCCCTCCCAGGGCTCCGCCGACCCCAACTACTACGCCTTCGGCTACTGGCAGTACGTCGACAAGCTGGTCTTCTGGGGCGGCTCGGCCGGCGAGGGCCTGATCCTCGCCCCCAACCCGACCGTCATCGACGCCGCCCACCGCAACGGCGTCAAGGTCTACGGCACCGTCTTCTTCCCGCCCGCCGCCTACGGCGGCCAGCTCCAGTGGCTCCGCGACTTCGTCCAGAAGTCCGGCAACAGCTACCCCGTCGCCGACAAACTCGCCCAGGCCGCCCAGTACTACGGCTTCGACGGCTGGTTCATCAACCAGGAGACCGGCGGCGGCGATTCGGCCCTCGCCACCGAAGTGCGCAACCTCATGCAGTACAGCAAGGCCAAGAGCGGCACCGAGTTCATGTGGTACGACGCCATGACCACCTCCGGCTCGGTCAACTGGCAGAACGCCCTTACCTCCGCCAACTCCCCGTTCCTCCAAGATGGTTCGAAGCGCACCTCGGACTCGATGTTCCTGAACTTCAACTGGAGCTCCGGCGGCCTGAACTCCTCCCGCGCGCTGGCCCGGCAACTCGGCCGCAGCGAGTACGACCTCTACTCCGGCATCGACACCGAGGCCAACGGCTACAACACCGGCGTCGACTGGAAGTCCCTCTTCCCGACCGGCCAGCCGCACACCACCTCGCTCGGCCTCTACCGGCCCGAATGGACCTGGAAGTCCGCCACCGACCGGGCCGACTTCTACGCCAAGGACGCCCGCTACTGGGTCGGCGCCGACAACGACCCGTCCAAGGCCAACCCCTCCGACAACTGGCCCGGCCTGGCCGGCTACGTCGCCGAGTCCTCGCCGATCACCGCCAAGCCCTTCGTCACCAACTTCAACACCGGGCAGGGGGACTTCTACAACTCCGCCGGCACCCGGGTCGCCACCGGCGGCTGGAACAACCTGTCCCTCCAGGACGTCCCGCCGACCTACCGGTGGATGGTCGACTCCAGCGGCAGCAAGCTCACCCCGTCCGTCGACTTCACCGACGCCTACCAGGGCGGCTCCTCGCTGCGCCTCACCGGCACCCTGGACGCCGCCAACACCGTGCGGCTGTACGAGACCAAACTGCCCGTCGCCGCGAACACCAAGCTGGACCTGGTGGTCAGGACCCCGGCCGCCGGGCCCACCAAGCTCAAGGCCGCGGTTTCCTTCACCGACGCGCCGAACAGCTTCACCACGATCGACGTCGGCGCCAACTCCGGTACCGGCTGGGAGCGGCACACCCTCGACCTCGCCCCGTACGCGGGCCGTACCATCGCCCAGCTCGCCCTCCGGGCCGACGGCTCCGACCCCGCCTACGACGTGCGGATCGGCCAGATCTCCGTCCACGACGGCGACGTGGGCGCCCCGGCGGCGCCCAGCGGCCTCACCGTCCTCGGCGCGAGCGACGTGACGGCGGGCTCCAGCCAGTCGCTGCGGCTCTCCTGGACGGCCGCGCCCGGCGGCGACGTCCACCACTACGAGGTGTACCGGCGCAACGCCGACGGCAGCCGGACCTTCCTCGGCGCGACCCCCAACGACGCGTACTACGTCGGGCGGCTCGACCGGGCCGGCACCGAGGACGCCACCACCCTCGACGTCGAGGCCGTCTCCACCACCTACGGCCGCTCCACCGCCGCCTCCACCACCGTCGGCTGGACGGGCACGCCGCCCGCGACCGGCGGCAACCTGGCGCTGAACCGCCCGGCCACCGCCTCCGGCCAGTGCAACGCCGACGAAGGCCCGGCCAAGGCCGTCAACGGCAGCGCCAACGGCGGCACCGGCGACAAGTGGTGCAGCCTGAACAGCTCCAAGTGGCTCGAGGTGGACCTCGGTTCGGCCAAGCAGCTGTCGAAGTTCGTGGTCAAGCACGCGGGCGCCGGCGGCGAGAGCGCGGCCTTCAACACCCGCGACTTCTCGATCCAGGTCCGCTCGAACACCACCGACCCCTGGACGACGGTCGCCGACGTCACCGGCAACACCGCGGGCACCACCACCCACCCGGTGACCACCACCGCCCGCTACGTCCGGCTGGTCGTCACCAAGCCCACCCAGAACACCGACCCGGCCGCCCGCATCTACGAGTTCGAGGCCTGGGGCCAGTAAACCGGGCACGTCAGCACCTCCCGCCGGGCGCGGCACCCAACCCCGCGCCCGGCCCCCGCACCTGCACCGAAAGGACCCTCCCCGTGCCGGTCACCATCACCGCCGTCGAGAACACCGACCTCTTCACCGGTCCCGAGGAAGCCCCGCGCCAACTGCTGCGGGTCACCCTCGACGGCCCGGCCGCCCGGATCACCGTCAGCGGTCCGGGCGTGCGCGGCGAGGCGACCGGCACGGGGCTGGTCGAAGTCCCGTTGGAGCTCACCGGCGCCCCCGAGCCGGGCACCGAACTCCCCGTCACCGTCGAGGCGGAGGGCGCCTCCGTGGACGCCCTGGTGGAGGTCGCCGAACCCGGCTGGACGATGTTCCTGGTCTCCCACTTCCACTACGACCCGGTCTGGTGGAACACCCAGGCCGCCTACACATCCCCCTGGGAACTGCTCTCCGCCGACGCCACCACCCGGCCGCTCTGGGAGCGCAACGGCTTCGCGCTCGTCGACGCGCACATGGACCTCGCGCTGCGGGACCCGGTGTACAAGTTCGTCCTCGCCGAAGTCGACTACCTCAAGCCGTACTTCGACCAGCACCCCGAGCGCCGCGAGACCCTGCGCACGCTGCTCGAGCGCGGCCAGGTCGAACTCGTCGGCGGCACCTACAACGAGCCCAACACCAACCTGACCGGCGCCGAGACCACCATCCGCAACCTCGTCTACGGCATCGGCTACCAGCGCGACATCCTCGGCGGCGACCCGCAAACCGCCTGGCAGCTCGACGTGTTCGGGCACGACCCGCAGTTCCCCGGCCACCTCGCCGCGGCCGGCCTCACCGGCAGCGCCTGGGCCCGCGGCCCCTTCCACCAGTGGGGCCCGATCCAGAAGAACTTCCGCGAGGCCAAGGACGACGCCCGGGTGATGCAGTTCCCGAGCGAGTTCGAGTGGATCGCCCCCTCCGGCGAGGGCGTGCTCACCCACTACATGCCGCACCACTACTCGGCCGGCTGGTGGATGGACTCCTCCCCGGACCTCGCCACCGCCGAACAGGCCGTCTACGAGCTGTACCGCAAGCTCAAGCCCGTCGGCGCGACCAGGAACCTGCTGCTGCCCGTCGGCACCGACTACACCCCGCCCAACAAGTGGGTCACCGAGATCCACCGCTCCTGGGCCGCCAAGTACCTCTGGCCGCGCTTCGTCTGCGCCACCCCGCGCGACTTCCTCGACGCCGTCCGGGCCGAACTCGCCGCCACCGGCCGCCGGCCCAGCCCGCAGACCCGCGACATGAACCCGGTCTACACCGGCAAGGACGTCTCGTACATCGACACCAAGCAGGCCCAGCGGGCCGGCGAGGTCGCGGCCGCCGACGCCGAGAAGCTCGCCACCCTCGCCGCCGTCCACGGCCTGGGGCAGTACCCCACCGCCGCCCTCGACAAGGTCTGGCGCCAACTCGCCTACGGCGCCCACCACGACGCCATCACCGGCTCCGAGTCCGACCAGGTCTACCTCGACCTGCTCGGCGGCTGGCGAGAGGCGCACGACCTCGCGGCCGCCGTCCGGGACCAGGCGCTGGACGCGCTGACCGCGCGGATCTCCACCGCCGGCGTCGGTCCGGAGGGGGCCGGCGGGTCGGCGGTGGCCGCCGGTTCGGCCGTGGTCGTCACCAACACGCTCTCCTTCGACCGGACCGACCTGGTCGTCGTCCAACTTCCCCCGCAGACCGGGGCGGTACGGGTGCTCGACGACCGGGGCGAGCCCGTGCCGAGCACCGTCGACCGGGGGGCCCTGCGCTTCCTCGCCGCCGACGTCCCCGCGCTCGGCTGGCGCACCTGGCGGCTGGTGGAGGGCCCGGCGGCGGAGCCCTGGACGGCGGCCGAGGGGGTGGTGATCACCAACGACCGCTACCGGGTGAGCGCCGACCCCGTCCGTGGCGGCGGCCTGTCCTCCGTCCACGACCTCCTGCACGACCGGGAGTTGATCCAGGGCGGCCGGATCGGCAACGAACTGCGGGTCTACGAGGAGTACCCGCAGCACCCCGACTTCGGCGAGGGCCCCTGGCACCTGGTGCCCAGCGGACCGGTGCGCGGCTCCGGCACGGCCCCGGCCGACGTGCGCCGCGAGACCGGCCCGCTCGGCGAGCGGCTGGTGATCGGCGGCACCGTCGACGGGATCCGCTACGAGCAGACCGTCACCCTGTGGCGGGGCCTCGACCGGGTCGACTGCCGCACCCGGGTCGTCGACTACTCCGGCGCCGATCGGCTGCTGCGGCTGCGCTTCCCCGTCGACCTGCCCGGCGCGCTGCCGGTCAGCGAGGTCGCCGGCGCCGTCGTCGGGCGCGGCTTCGCCCTGCCCGACGTCGACTCCGCCGAGGCGCCGTGGACCTTGGACAACCCGGCCAACACCTGGTTCGGCCTCGGCGCCACCGCGCGCGCCGTGCTGTCCGATCCGGCCGGATCGCCGCTGGGGGAGCGGGCGTTGGGCGTCGCCGAGGTGGTCGTGCCGAGCCTGGACGACGCCGCCGACGCCCGCCCGCTGGTGGTCGCCCTCGCCCGGGTCGGCGTCACCGCCACCACCTCCGGCGCCGACTGGGCCCGGTACGGCTGGCTGGACGTCGACTCCAACCTGCCCGACTTCCGGATCGTCCTCGGCGGGCCGGAAGAGAACGACGCCGCCCGGGAGTTGATCGAGCGGGCCGGCGAGGAGTACGCGAGCGTCCTCAAGACGCACGGCGCGGTGTGGGTGCCCGCACTCACCCCGCTCGCCGAGGTCTGGCAGCCCGGCGCCGACCTGCGGGACCTGCGGGCGCTGCCCGCACTGGTCGTCACGGACGCCGCCGCGCTCGTCGCGGACCTCGCCGACGCCCGGATCGGCGCCGTCTGCCCGTCCGACGTCGTGGACCAACTCGCCGACCACACCGTCGCGTTGCTCAGCTTCGGCCTGCCCGGCTTCGCGGTCGACACCACTGGAGCCCTGCACCTCTCCCTGATGCGCTCCTGCACCGGCTGGCCCTCCGGCGTCTGGATCGACCCGCCCCGGCGCACCCTGCCCGACGGCGCCTCCTTCCAACTCCAGCACTGGACGCACGAGTTCAGTTACGCACTGGTCGGCGGCCCGGGCGACTGGCGGAGCCAGACCCTGCCCGCCCAGGGCCAGGAGTTCAACCACCCGCTCCACGCCCGGATCGCGCCGCCGCAGGACGGGCCGCTGCCGGCCACCCTCTCCTGGCTGCGGGTCGAACCGCAGCGCGAAGTCCTGCTCGGCGCGCTCAAGCCCGCCGGCAACCCCATCGCGCACGGCTCGGCGGCGGCCGTCGGGCGCGAACTCGCCGTCCGGCTGGTCGAGTCGACCGGACTCGGGCGCACGGCGGAACTCGGCGGCGCACTCGGGCTGAGCCACCTGCGGCCCGCCGACCTGCTGGAACGCCCCCTCGGCGAGGCCGTCGAACGCGTCGACCTCGCCGGCTCGCAGATCGCCACCCTGCTCGCCGCCCCGGGCGTCGCCGCCGAGCCCGGCGGCCCGGTCCTCGGCCCGGTCGCCGAACCCGCGCAACCCGTCCACGCCCGCTACTGGCTGCACAACCGGGGTCCGGCGCCGCTCGGCTACCTGCCGGTCTCCGTCGGCGCCTCGCCCGGCCTGCTGCGGACGGACGGCGAGGCGGTCGAACTCTCCGTCGCCCTGTCCTCACAACTGCGCGACGCGGCGGTCGAGGGCACGGCCGTCGTCCTGCCGCCCGAGGGCTGGCAGACCAGCCTCGGCAGCCGCCCCTACCGGCTGGAGCCCGGCGGCCACCTGCGCTTCCCGGTCACCCTCACCCCGCCCGCCGAAGTCCTGCCCGGCCTGCACTTCGCCGCCGTCCGGATCGTGCACGACGGCCAGGAGATCGAGGACGTCGTGACCATCGCCGTCGGCGACCTCCCCAACCTGCTGCCCGTCCCCGGCGACGCCCCCGAGGACTGGACGATCGCCCAGGGCACCAAGGCCACCACCGGCCGCGACACCGGCCTGGACGTCGCCGTCTCCGAGGAGACCCTGCGCGTCACCGCGGGCGGCCGCACCACCCTCGGCCTCACCCTCACCAACCGCACCCGCGGCGAGATCCGCGGCGAACTTCAACTCGTCTCCCCCTGGGGCACCTGGGACGCCATCGCCGACCCGGTCCGCGGCTTCACCGTCCCGGCCGGATCGTCCTCGACCGTGGCCTTCGAGATCGCCGCCCCCGAATCCACCGACCCCGGCGCGTACTGGGCGCTGGCCAAGGTCATGTGGTTCGGCCGCTGCCAGTACGCCCCGACCGTCGCCCTGGAGGTGGAGGCATGACCCTCGGTCTGCTCGACGGAAAGCCCCTCCCGCGCGCCGCCCTCGACCACCGCCTCGCCGCCCTCCGCACCGGCCCGCGCTCCACCGCCCTGCCCCAGCCCGGCAGTTCGGAGGACCGCCAGCTCAGCCGCTGGGTCGCCCAGGTGCTGCTGACCGAGGCGTTGTGCGAGGCGGTCGCCACCGAGCGCGACCTGCCCGTACGGTCCACCGGCCCGGCCCGCCTGGACCAGCAGGCCGCCGTCGAACTCGGCTCCATCACCGCCGCCGCCTACGAGGGCAGCCCAGCCGTCCGAGCCGTCTACGCGGCGGTCACCGCCGACGTCGAACCCTCCGCCGCCGACGTCGCCCACTACCGCACCCTGACCACCCGCCCGCCGTCGGCCGTCTGGCACCTCGCCCTGCCCGACGGCGAACTCGACGCCGACCCCGACACCCTCCCGACCGCCCTCGCCGAAGCCCTCCGCGAGGCTCCGCCCGGCACCTGGGTCACCGCCGGCCCCTGGAGGGCCGCGCTCCGCTCCGTGCACACCGTCACAGAGGAGCACGACCCCACCGCCGACCTCACCGAGGCCGCCCGCCGCGCCGCCTTCGTCCGCTGGCTCGACCACGAGCGCGCCCGACGCCTCACCCTCGTCGAGGGATTGGAACACCCGGGCGACCCGGCCCAACCCGACAACCACCACCGCCACTGAGACGCCACCGCTGCCGACCTCGCCGGGATCACCAGCGAGGTCGGCAGCGGAACGGGCGGTCAGACGATCTTGCAGGGCGCGTACGCGGCGCCCAGCTGAACGGCCGCGCCCAGGCGGTGGTTCCCGTCCTGGATGCTGATGCCGCCCCCGTCGACCCGGATCTTGATCGGTTCGAGCGCGGCGCTGTTCTTCATGCCGGTGACGGCGGCACTGAGCCGCTTCTCGTCGAGCCCGCCCGCCACCGTCTGCGCACGACCGCTGGCCTGCTGCAGCAACGCGACGCTCACTTCGACCAGTTGGCCGGGACGCACGCCCTGCGCGGCGAAGTCCTGCAACTGGTCGATCTGTGCGCCCTCGAAGGTCCCGGCACCGGCCCGGACGTGGTAGCTGGAGTCCCGCTGCCGGTTGACGTGGCCGCTCAGGTCCGCCTGCGCCTGCTCGGGGCCGACCTCCATGTTGACGAGCTTGTAGTAGGTCTCCAGGCCGTCGTCGACCTTGATGTACCCGTAGCTGCCGTCCTCGTCGAAGATCACGCGTTCCTCGGACCCCGCGAGCTGGTAGATCTTCTCGTAGTGCTCGTCGGTCAGCTTCTGGTCCAGGATGAGCCGCATGCCCGGATAGTCGGCGTCGACGTGGGTGTGGTCGCCCTCCTCCTCGGCGGGCTTCGCCGTGGGGCGCCGCTGCACCGAGGGCTCGCCGGCCTGCGTGCCGTGCGCGTGGGCCGCGTGCTCCGCTTCGGACTCCCGGGCGAGCGGCCGGGACAGCACCCGGGAGGCGTTCGCCTCGGCCTCGCGCTCGAAGCGGTCCGAGGGGTCGCTGACCCGCAGCCCGCTCCCGTTGTCGGTGCCCGCGACGGGGCCGCTGCGCTGCTGGATGACGTGGGTCAACTCGTGCGCGAGCGTGTGCTTGTCGCCCCCTCCGGCGCCGAGCACGATGTGGCTGCCCGAGGTGTACGCGCGGGCGCCGATCCCCGCCGCCGACTCCCGGGCGGTCGCACCCGTGTGCAGCCGGACATCGGAGAAGTCCGCGCCGAGCCGGGTCTCCATCTCGGCCCGGAGCCCGTCGGCCATCGGCGTGCCGGGGCTCCGCAGCACCTCGTGGACGGCCGAGCGCTGCACGTCGGCCGCAGCGTGCTCGTGCTGCTCCTGTTCCTGCTCCAGCAGCCGGCTCACCGCGGCATTGCCCACGGCCCGTTGCATGGCGGTGAGCGCCGCCGGCGTCACGGCCCGGGCACCGGAGGGCAGCCGGGCGGGAGCCGTGGGCCGACTGGTACGGCCCGGTCGTCGGTCGGTGGCAAACGCACTACCGGAGTCATGGGCACGCACAGGTAAGGCCCCTTCGAGGGATCGGCGACAGTCCCTCCCAGTCTGTTCGACCCCGCACCTCCGGCGGAAGGTACGCCAGGGCAACGTCCGATGTCCCCCGGGGCCACCTCCCCCGTCAGCCCGCCGAGCTGGGTGCTCGGCGGGCCGGGTTCACGACGTGGTGTGCGACGGATCGCGGCGATGGGATGTGTCGGCGCAGTTCAGGGCAGCAGCGAGACCTGGTAGTGGGCGATGGACCAGCCGTCGTCGGAGCGCCGCAGCAGGACGCCGAGGTTGACGGTGAGGGTGGGGCGGTCGGAGAAGGCGAAGTCGACGCTGTGGTAGCCGAGGAGGAGAGTCGGGGTGAGCCGCCGGGACTCCAGGATGCGGTAGTCGGCCGTCATGCCGGGGGGCTGGGAGGCGTAGTAGGCACCGATGCCGGCCCGCCCGACAGTGTACGGGTGGAGGCCCTGGAAGATCGCGTCCTCGGTGAAGCAGTCGGCTGCCTGCTCGGGTTCGTGGGCGTCGACGGCGGCCTTCCAGCGGTTGAGGACGCCGCGCAGCACGGCTTCGTCGCTCATCGGGCGCCTCCCGTGCCGGGGTCGTTGGGGTGCGGGGCGAGCGGGGTGACGGTGTCCTGGCGCCATACCCGCAGGGGCATGGAGGCGAGCGCCTGTTCCAGCCGCGTCTCGTCGGGGGCGCTGAAGAGGCCCCAGGTGCGCCATTCGCCGGGGGCGAGCGGCGGGCGCCAGAGCCGCAACAGGGCACCCTGGGCGGCGAGTTCGCGCGACCGCTGGGCCTCGCGGGCCCGGATGTCGGCGACCGCGTCCTCGGTGGTTCCGTCCGGGACGGTGGTCACCATGTCGACCAGGAATTCCATCGGTGTCCTCTCGTTCGGGGCTTACCGGAGTATCGAGGGGCGGCGCGGTCGCCGGTGCGGAGCCACGCCGGTCACGGCCGGGCGTCGTGGCCGGCGCCCATGCCGATGCCGATGCCGATGTCGAGGATGCCAGCCCGGAGCGGAGCACCGGCGGCCGGGGCGAGCATGACGCCGAGCAGGCCGAGGACGCAGACGGCCACCACGGCCAGGAGGTGCGGCCGCTGGTCGGTGCGGGCGGCGGCGAGGACGGGGGCGAGGAAGCCGCCGTGATGGCGAGCGAGCAGGCGGCGGAGCGGAAGGCGCTGCTGGCGGCGCAGCGGGACGAGATGACGGCCCGCGCCCGCCGCCTGGAGCGCGCCGCGGCCGTTCTGACCCACATGCTCGACTGCCACCGCGACCGCCCGCTGGACTGCCCGGTCACCCACGCGCACATCCACGCCCGCGTCGACGCCGCCCTCGCCGGCGAGGAACTGGCCGACGCCTTCCTCCCGCCGGCGACCGGGACCGCGACCGGGATCGGTCAGCCCAGCACCGCCGGCGTCGGCCCGTCGGGGCGGACGGTGATGCTGTAGGCGGAGCCGGTCGGGACGGATCGGAACCGCACGGTGTGGGCGGGCAGCAGGAGTTCGAGCAGCGCGGTGGTCTCGCGGACGGCGAACTGGGTGCCGAGGCAGGCGCGGGCGCCGAGGCCGAAGGGGAGGTACGCGCCGAGCTGGGCGGGGCGGGCGCCGGTGGCGGTGAAACGGGCGGGGTCGAAGCGTTCGGGGTCGGGCCACAGGGCCGGGTCGCGGTGGGTGAGGTAGGGGCAGACCAGGACGTCGGTGCCGGCGGCGATGCGGTGGCCGTCGATCACGTCGTCCTCGACGGCGTGCCGGGGGAGCAGCCAGGCCGGGGGGTAGAGCCGCAGGGCCTCGCTGACCAGGGCCTGCGGGTCCGCGCCGCGCGCCTCGGGGTGGCGGTCGAGGAGGAGGAAGAGCCAGGTCAGGGTGGTGGCGGTGGTCTCGTGCCCGGCGACGAGCAGGGTGACGAGTTCGTCGCGGATCAACCGGTCGGTGTACTCCGGGTGTTGGGCTGAGGCGTCGAGCAGGACCCGCAGCACGCCGGGCTCCTCGGCGTCGGTCGCCGAGCGCGCCGCGTCGATGGCGGCCAGCGCGACGGCGTCGATCCGGGCGAGGTCGGCGGCGACGGCGTCCCGGGCGTCCCCGGCGTCCGTGGGCAGGGTCGGCATGGCCGCCACCACCCGTTCCACAGAACGGAGTTCATGGTCGGTGCGGTCGTCCAGCGGCAGCCCGGTGAGGGCCCGCCAGACGGTGTCGAGGGCGAATCCGCGCATCTCCTCGCCGAGGTCGAAGGTCTCGCCGCTGCGCGCGTACCCCTCCCAGCGGTCGGCCGTCCGGCGGGCGGCGGCGGCGATCCGCTGCTCGTAGCGGCGCATCCCGGTGCCGGTGAACTGGGATTGCAGCAGCCGCCGTTGGCGCTTCCAGGCGTCCCCGGTGGCGGAGAGCACGCCGTCGCCGACCAGCATCCGCGCGCGGTGCGAGCGCTTGACGTAGCGGTCGGGGTGGCGGCCGAGCACGTGCTGCACGGCGGCCGGGTCGGTGACCAGCACGGTGGGCGTGGGGCCGAGCCGGAAGGCGGCGATGCCGCCGATGCCCCGCTGCGCCCGGGCGAGCAGGTCGACGAGGTCGGCCTCCTCGCTGCGCCACTGCTCGACGGCCTCGGCGGCCAGCTCCGGTACGGGGCGGGTGTCGGTGGTCACCAGGAGTCTCCTCGGGGGTCGGCCGTCGTGGGCGGGCGGCCCGCCCCGCAGCCGACTGTACGTCAGCCGAGTGGCGGCCCGGTTACGCCCGGTGACCCGGGGGTGCGCCCGGCACACGGCTGCGCCGCGATCCGTCCCCCTCGACGGACCGCGGCGCAGCGGCTTACGGGGTGTCAGGCAGGTGACCTGCGGGTCACACGGCCTGCCACAGGGCGGGGACGATCGGCGGCTCCCAGCCGACCTGGGCGGTGTGACCCTGGAGGCAGCGGTAGCTGACCCCGTTGTAGGTCACGACGTCGCCCGCCTGGTAGGTGGTGCCGGGCGTCCAGGTGCCGCCGGGGTTGGTCGGGCCGTTGCCCACGACCAGCGAGAAGCTGGTGCTGTGGGTGGCGGAGCCGGTGCCGGTGAGCGTGATGCTGTAGGTGCCGGCCGCCGTGTTCGCGGCGGTCGCGATGGTCAGCGAGGCCGAGGCGCCGGACTGCACCGAGGACGGGCTGAAGGAGACCGTGACGCCCGCCGGGGCGCCGGAGGCGGTCAGGTTGACCGTCTGGGCGGAGCCGGAGGTGGTGGCGGTGGAGACCGTCGCGGTGGCCGAGTCGCCGGGGTTGACGGTGGCGGTGGCCGGGTTCACCGCGAGGGAGAAGTCGTTGGCGGGGGTGGTGCCGCCGACGGAAGTCTTCCAGATGGTGTAGGCCACGCCGTCGGCGCTGCGGTTCAGCGCGGTCGGGTCGATGTTGCTGGTGGTGTCGCAGGACTGGTGGTAGCAGGAGTCGTACGAACGGCCCGCGCTGCCGCCCCACTTGGTCGCCTGGCCGGAGGTCTTGACGGCGTCGGCACCGGCCGCGTAGCCGGAGGTGGGGATGCCGGCCTGCTGGAAGGAGTAGTCGTCCGAGCGGCCCTGGCCCTCGACGTTCTCCTCCGGCTGGAGGTTGAGGGAGTCCCAGTAGGCCTTCATCGGCGCGGCGGCGGCGGAGGTGATGTTGTTGATGAAGTAGCCGGCGTTGGGCGATCCGACCATGTCGAAGTTGTAGTAGGACTTGATCGCGGAGCGCTGGGTGGAGCTGAGCTGGCCGACGTAGGACTGCGAGCCCTGGAGGCCCTGCTCCTCACCGGTCCACCAGGCGAACCGGACGTGCCGGGTCAGGGTGGGGTTCTGCTGGGCGAGGACGAGGGCGTTCTCCAGCAGGGTGGCCGAGCCGGAGCCGTTGTCGTTGATGCCGGGGCCGGCCGAGACGCTGTCCAGGTGGGCGCCGAACATGGTGACCTGGTCGGCGGGGCCGCCGGGCCAGTCGGCGATCAGGTTGTTGGACTGGTAGGTGCAGGAGGTGCAGGTCTGCTCGGTCACGGTGTAGCCGGCGGCCTGCAGCTTGCCCTTGATGTACGCCACGGACTGGCTGTGCCCGGCGCTGCCGGCCCGGCGGTTGCCGCCGTTCTGGCTGGCGATGGTGTTCAGCTGGGTCAGGTGGGCCTGGACCTTGGCGACGTCGATGTCGGGCGCGGGCCCGCCGGGGGTGCCCCCGCCGCCGACGGTCAGGGTGTACTGGGCGGTGTGGGTGGCCGCGCCGGCGGTGCCGGTGACGGTGATCACGTACGTCCCGGCCGGGGCGCCCGAGGAGGCCGACAGGGTCAGCGTCGCGGACGAACCCGTCTGCACGGAGGAGGGGCTGAGCGTCGCGGTGACCCCGGTCGGGGCGCCCGAGGCGGTCAGGTTGACGGTCTGCGCGGTGCCCGAGGTGACGGCGGTGGAGACCGTAGCTGTGGTCGAGGCGCCGGGCTGGACCGAGCCGGAGGCCGGGCCGAGCGCGAGCGAGAAGTCGTTGTTGCCGGACGGGGTGCAGGTCGGGTCGCCGCTCTGCGCGGGCACGCTGATCGCGTCCCAGGCGGCCTTGGTCCGGTTGAAGTAGTTGCAGGTCGGGTCGAGGTTCTTGGCGGCGGTCAGGGTGGTGGTGCGGTACCGCTTGTAGGTCATGCCGCTGGTCTTGAGCAGCATGCCGCCGTAGAAGACCTGGCCGGCCTGCTTGACGCCGATGCCGGTGACCGAGGAGTTGTTGCAGGTGGGGCTGGACGGCTTGCCGCCGCCCGGGTTGGAGCCCATCGACAGGAGGTAGAACCAGTGGTTCAGCGGGCCGGCCGCCGCGTGCACCTCGGTGCTGGGGATGGAGGAGGAGTAGCAGTTCGGGTCGTTGTTGACCAGTGAGGGCTGGTAGAGGTTGCGGATCGGCCCCTGGCCGACCAGGTTGACCTGCCGGCCGACCTGGTAGTCGGGGTAGTCGTAGGGCGCGGGCTGGTTGGCGTACTCCTTGGTGAGCGCGCCGAAGATGTCGCCGGTGCCCTCGCCCAGGCCGTTCTCGTTGTTGGCGCCGCCGGGGGTGTACTGGTCGATGCCGTGGCCGAACTCGTGGCCGACGACGTCCTGGGCGGCGATCCACTCGTTGTTCTGGTTGTGGCCGATGGAGACGGAGCTGCCGTCCCAGTAGGCGTTGACGTCGTTGAGGCCGACCTTGACCGGCCAGCTGCCGCCGTTGCCGTTGTGGCCGTTGCGACCGAGCCAGTCGCGGAGCATGTCCCATTCCTTCTGGGCCGCCCACATGGCGTCGGCGCAACCGGTCTCCTTGCTGGAGGGGTTGCCGGTGCCCCAGGAGTCGGAGGACTTGCTGAACACCTGGCCGCTGCTGTAGTCGGAACAGGTCAGGCCGGGCCGGTTCGGGTCGCGCAGAGAGTACGAGCCGCCGGAGTTGGTGGTGCTGATGGTCAGCGGGCCGGGGCCGTTCCACTTGCTGTTGATGGTGCCGGCGCGGACATCGTCGTAGCTGTCGATCACCTCGCCGCTGGCGGCGTCCACGAAGACGTGCAACGTGCTCGGCGCGCTCTCGGTACGGCCCTTGAGGACGGTCTCCCAGGCGAGCCGGCTCGCACCGTCCTTGACCCGGACGACCAGGCGGCGCTCGGCCACCGAGTCCACCGCGGCCAGCTTGGTGCGCGCGGTCTTCTCCGCGTTCGCCGCGCTGACCTGCGGGGTTATCGAGCCGCCGACCGGCCCGGTGGCGGCCGACTGGAGGCCGCGGACCTTGCCCTGGCCGTCGGCGAGCACCACGGCGTCGCCACCGACCACCGGCAGGCCGCGGTAGCTGCGGTCGTACGCGACGGAGTAGAGGCCGCCGAGCCAGGGGGTGACGGCCCGGCGTTCGTAGGTCTCGCCGGGGCCCTTGGCCAGTGCGTCCAGGCCGGCGGCCGCGGCCGCGTCGGCGGCGTTGACGGCTGCCGCGAGGGCGCTGGGTGGTGCGGGAGAGGGGGTGGGCGCGGCGGTGGCCGGCCCGGCCGTGGCGGCGATCATGCCGGCCAGCACGGTCAGGGTGGTCGCCGTGGTCAGCAACCGTCCTGTGGAAACTCTGCGTTGCATCGAGGCTCCTCGCATGTGGGGGTCCTCGACCGCGGACGGCAGGGCTGGTGGCCCACCGCAGGGCCGTGTCTGGGGGACGGCCGTGCGGGCCGTCCGCGCTCGGGTGCCGGAACCCTCACACGGCGTCATGCTCTGGTCAATGGCTGGTGCACGCGATGCATAGGGTTGGCAAATTCCGTCAAGCTGGGCTTTTGCCCGAGTGGTTGAGACCACCTCATGTACGGACCGGGTGTCATCGAGTACCGTCCTGATGGTCGGAAGGTTGGCGAGGGGCCCGGGGGAAGCGACCGGAGGAGGCAGCCGTGCACCGGAACCGCGTGGCCGTGGCACCGGCGTCCTCACCTCCGTCCCCACCCGTCGCCCCGCCCGCCCAGGAGCTGGGCGCCTGGCGTGACTTCGGCGCCCGGCTGCGCCACTGGCGGCGCCGGGCCGGCCTCACCCAGGCCCAACTCGGCGCCGGAATCGGCTACGACCACACCGCGGTGAGCAAGATCGAGCACGGCGCCCGCCGGGTCACCCCTCGGATCGCTGACAGGATCGACGAACTCCTCGGCGCGGGCGGTGAGTTGCGGGCCGCCTGCCAGCGGGCCGAGACCGCCGAACTGCCCTCCCTGGCGCCCCTCGCGCCCGCCCTGCTGCGGCCCCCGCTGCCCACCGCGGCCGCGAACGGGCCCGGCGGCCCGGCCCGCTGGAGCGCCCCCGCCCAGCCGCCGCCCCGGCTGCCCGACTACGGCCTGCTCTGCCCGCTGCACGGCGCCGACGGCTGCGACGTCCCCGACCCGGTCGAACTCGCCGCGCTGCACGCCGAGTTCTGCGCCGCGAACCCGGCCGGCGCGCCACCCCTGGACGCCGCCACCGCACACGCCCTCACCGGGCTGCTCGCCGCCCACCTGCGCTCCGGCGAGGCCGGCGGCCTGCCCGGCCTGGCCGCCGCCGTCGAACGCACCTTGCAGGCCGTGCTCGCCCGGCTCGCCGCCGCCCCCGCCGCGCAGCGCCGCCCGCTCGCCCGACTGGCCGCCGAGCACGCGCACGCCGCGGGCGCGCTGCGGATGCAGGACGGCCGCAACGCCACCGCGATGGCCTGCTTCGACCGCGCGCTCGCCTGGGCGGAGCTCGCCGGGGACCAGGCCACCCAGGTCGCCGCGCTGAGCGACATGAGCACCCTCGCCCGGATGGACGGCGACCCGGCCGCCGCCCTCGGCTACGCCCGGGAGACCGGCCGCGCCGCCCCCGGCCGGCACTGGGCCGGCGCGATGGGCCAGATCGGCCAGGCCCGTGCGCACGCCCTCACCGGCGACGTCCGGGCCACCATTCGCCACCTCGGCCGCGCCCGGCTGCACCTGGACCACATCGGCGCCCGGGACGAGGACGACGCGCCCTGGCTCTCCATCGCCTCGATGCGGCTGCGGGTGGAGTCCGGCGCGGCCGCCGCGCTGCGCGACCTCGCCGCGGTCGTCGGCGACCCCCGGCTGGCCCGCCGGGCGCTGACCGCGGCCGAGACCGCGCTCGGCCTGCTCGGCCCGGCCCAGCTCCCCTCCAGCCGTCTCCTCTTCACCGTCCGGGTGGCGGACTGCCACGCCTGCGCGCACGACCCGCAGACCGCCGTCCAACTGCTCGGGCCCGCCCTGGAGACCGCCCCGGCGGCGGCCCTGCCGGCCCTGGTCGGGTACGAGCTGCGCGGCCTGCGCGACCGCCTCGCGGCGTACCGGCCGGAGGCGGCGTGGCGGCTGGCGGAGCTGGCGGGATCCTGACGGGCGGCGCCACCCGCACGGCCCGCGCCCTCGCGCCAGGCTCGCGCTCGCCCGGTGCCACCCGCGCCGCCCTCGCCGGACCGGGGGCCGGATCCGGGTCCGGACCGCCCCCTGCGCCAGGGGGCGTGCGACCTCGCCCGGCGTGGGACCGACCCCGCTGCGCTCCGGTTTCTCCAGCGCCTGCGAACAAACGCGCCCCTTTCGCGCCGGTCTGGTGTCAACTTCGTGCGCAGATCTTCCTCCGATCGGGTTATTTATGGCGTTAACACGTCGAATGACTGCCGTAGCTGACCTCTCCAGCTAGAGTCTCTGACGTTTCCAGTCATTAGTTCGCGAATAACCAAGGGGGCGCGTGCTGTCCGCCATTGCACGCCGGCTCGCTCATCCGCTTCTGCTCCTGGGGGTGCTGTGCACGGCCGTCGCCACACTGCACTTCCACTGGGAGCCCGACCGGGTCTCCCCCCTCGTGCTGGTCGGCGTCCTCGGGTACCTGGCCGTACTGGAGCGGGTGATCCCGTACCGGACCGACTGGCATCCGAGTGGGCGTGAACTGCGCTGGTACACCGTGTACTTCGTGCTGAGCATGGTCGGCGGTGCGCTCGCCCAGGGGCTGGTGACGGCGCTGGTGCAGGTGCTCGGGGCGGCCCATCCGGTGCTCCCGTTCGCCCTGGAGATCCCGCTCGCGCTGCTGATCGGATCGCTCGGCGACTACCTCGTCCACCGCTGGTCCCACCACAACCGGTGGCTCTGGCGCCTGCACGGCGTCCACCATGTGCCGGACAAGGTGAATGTCGCGAACAACGGTGTGAACCATATTCTCGACGTGTTCGTCGCGCAGTCCGTGGTGCAACTCCTGCTGTCGCTGATCGGCTTCTCGGCGGAATCCGTGTTCGTGGTCGGAATATTCATTCTTGCGCAGGGGTATTTCGTTCACGCGAACATCGACGTCCGCCTCGGGTTCCTCGGCCACCTGCTGGCCGGCCCCGAGCTCCACCGACTGCACCACAGCACCGACCTCGCTGAGGCCGGGCACTACGCCTCCGACCTCTCGCTGTGGGACCACGTGTTCGGCAGCTTCACCTGGCGCCCCGGCCGGGTGCCCACCGCCGTCGGCCTCGCCGATCCGGCCGCCTTCCCGGCCACCGGCGAAGTGGGTGCCACCCTGCTGCACCCCTGGCGCCAGGTGAAGACCACCGAGCCGTCCGTCTGACCCTGCCCGCGAGGCCGCTCTTCCTCCGCCCGTGTCCGCGCCGCCACGCCATCACCCTCGGATTGGATCATGAACACCTCGCCCTTCGCCGTGCCCTGCGACCGGATCGCGATCACCGGCATCGGCTGCCGCCTGCCGGGACACGCCAACGACCACCGGACCTACTGGCGCAACCTCGTCGAGGGTCGGGACTGCCTCACCGCGACACCCGCCGACCGCTACGACACCGGCACGCTCGGCAGTCGGGACCGGTCCAAACCGGGCCGCCTGGTCGGCGGCCGGGGCGGCTACATCGACGGCTTCGACACCTTCGACCCGGACTTCTTCGGCATCAGCCCGCGCGAGGCCGAGCATATGGACCCGCAGCAGCGCAAGCTCCTGGAGGTCAGCTGGGAGGCCCTGGAGGACGGCGGCCTGCGCCCCGGCGAGCTGGCCGGCCGCGACGTCGGCGTCTACATGGGGGCCTTCACCCTCGACTACAAGATCCTCCAGTTCGCCGACCTGGACTTCCGCACGCTCGCCGCGCACACCGCCACCGGCACCATGATGACGATGGTGTCCAACCGGATCTCGCACTGCTTCGACTTCCGCGGCCCCAGCGTCTCGATCGACACCGCCTGCAGCTCCTCCCTGGTCGCGGTGCACCTCGCCTGCCAGAGCCTGCTCCGCGGCGAGACCGAACTCGCCCTGGCGGGCGGCGCGTTGCTGCACATGGCGCCGCAGTACACGATCGCCGAGACCAAGGGCGGCTTCCTGTCCGCCGACGGCCGCTCACGCGCCTTCGACGCCTCCGCCGACGGCTACGTCCGGGCCGAGGGGGTCGGCGTGGTCGTCCTCAAGCGGCTGTCGGACGCGCTGCGCGACGGCGACCCGGTGCACGCCGTCATCCTCGGCAGCGGCGTCAACCAGGACGGGCGCACCAACGGCATCACCGTCCCCAGCGCGGACGCCCAGGTCACCCTGATCGAACGGGTCTGCGCCGAGGCCGGGGTGCTGCCCGGCAGCCTCCAGTACGTCGAGGCGCACGGAACCTCCACCCCGGTCGGCGACCCGATCGAGGCGGCCGCGCTCGGCCGGGTGCTGGGCATCGGCCGCCGCCCGGGCGACCGCTGCTACGTCGGCTCGGTCAAGACCAACATCGGGCACACCGAGGCCGCCGCCGGCGTCGCCGGGCTGATCAAGACCGCCCTGGCCCTCAAGCACCGGCGGATCCCGCCGCACCTCAACCTGGAACGGCCCAACCCCGGCATCGACCTGGCCGCGCTGCCCTTCGACATCCCGACCGCCCCGATCGACTGGCCCGAGCACGACGGACCGGCCCGGGCCGGCGTCAACTCCTTCGGCTTCGGCGGCACCAACGCGCACGTCCTGCTGGAGGAGCCGCCGAGCACCGGGCCCGCCGCCCCGGCCCCGCAGCCGGCCTGCACCGTGCTGCCGCTGAGCGCCAAGGACGCCGCCGGGCTGCCCGAACTCGCCGCCGGAATCCGTCGGGAGCTCGCTGCCGGGGTGCCGCTCGACGACCTCGGCCACACCCTGGCGCACCGGCGCCAGCACCTGCCCGAGCGGCTCGCGGTGGCCTACTCCACTCGGGACGACCTGGACGAGGCGCTGGCCGCCCACGAGCGCGGCGAGGCTCACCCCCGGGTGCTCCAGGGCCGCGCCCGGGAGCGCCAACAGCGCCGTCTCGCCTGGGTGTTCACCGGCATGGGCCCGCAGTGGTGGGGCATGGGCCGGGGCCTGTACGAGAACGAACCGGTCTACCGGGCGGCCGTCCAGGCCTGCGACCGGGAGATCCGCGAGCAGGCCGGCTGGTCCCTGCTCGACGAACTGCACCGCGACGAGGCCGACTCCCGGATGGCCGAGACCTGGCTCGCCCAGCCCGCCAACTTCGCCGTCCAGCTGGGCCTGTCCGCGCTCTGGCGCAGCCACGGCCTGCGCCCCGACGCGGTGGTCGGGCACAGCACCGGCGAAGTCGCCGCGTTCTACGAGGCCGGGGTGTACGACCTGGCCGACGCCGTCCGGGTGGTGCTGGCCCGCAGCCGCCTCCAGCAGCGGCTGGCCGGCACCGGCACCATGCTCGCCGTCGGCCTCCCGGAGGCCGAGGCGGAGCGCCGGATCCGCCCGTACCGAGCCCGGGTCTCGCTGGCGGCCGTCAACAGCCCCTCCACCGTGACCCTGGCCGGCGACACCGACGCGCTGCGCGAACTCGCCGAGGAACTGCGCGGACAGGAGGTGTTCACCCGCTTCCTGGAGGTCGAAGTCCCTTACCACAGCGTGCGGATGGACCCGATCCGGGACGAGCTGACCGCAGCGCTCGCCGCGCTCAAGCCCAACGAGGCCCGGCTGCCGCTCTACCTCACCGCCCGCGAGGGCCTCGCCCGCGGCCCCGAACTCGACGCCGGGTACTGGTGGCACAACGTCCGCAACCCGGTGCGTTTCCGCGCCGCCGTCGAACGGATGGCCCAGGACGGGCACGGCCTGTTCCTGGAGATCGGCCCGCACCCGGTGCTCGGCCACGCGATCCGCGAGTGCGTCGACGGCGCGCACGCCCTGCCGTCCATCCGCCGGCACGCCGACGAGCCCGCCTGCTTCACCCGGTCGCTCGCCGAACTGCACACCCTGGGCGTCGAACCGGACTGGCGCGCACTGCACCCGGCCGGCCGCCCGGTGCCGCTGCCCGGCTACCCGTGGCGGCGCGACCGGTACTGGGTCGAGCCGAGCGCCGTCCGGCAGGTCCGGCTCGGCGAGGTCGACCACCCGTTGCTCGGCCGCCGCACCGCGAGTGCCCAACCCGCCTGGACCACCGCACTCGACCCCGAGCGGCTGCCCTACCTGGCCGACCACCGGATCGAGGGCCAGATGGTCTTCCCGGCGGCCGGGTACCTGGAGATGGCCGCCCAGGCCGTCCGCGCCCTCACCGGCGGCACCGAGGTGGTGCTCGCCGAGATCGAGCTGAACCGGGCCCTGTTCCTCTCCGACACCGAGCCCACCCCCGTCCAACTCGGCTACGCCCCGGAGGACGCCCGCTTCACCATCGCCTCCACCCCGGTCGGCGGCGAACCGGTGGTGCACGCCGGCGGCCGGGTCCGCACCGGCCAGCGCCGCGCCCACGGGCCGGCGCTGGACGCCGAGGCGATCCGCTCCCGCGGACAGCGCTTCGACGGCCCCGACTGCTACCGGCTCCTGGCCGCCCGCGGCTACGACTACGGGCCCGCCTTCCAGGCCGTCCAGGAGGTGTGGACGAGCCCTGGCGAGGCACTGGCCCGGATCAGCCCGACCGACCGGCTCGGCCCCGAGGCGGCCGACCACCAGCTGCACCCGGTGCTGCTCGACGCCTGCTTCCAGACCCTGCTGGCCACCCGGTTGCTCACACCCGAGGACGGCGGCGTCCGGCTGCCGGTGTCCATCGAGGAGGTCCGGCTCGACCAGGCCGGCGACCGGCCGCTGTGGGCGCACGCCACCGTCACCCGCGAGGGCGGCGGCGAACTCGTCGGCGACCTCGCCCTGTACACCGAGGACGGCACCCCGGTCGGCCGGATCACCGGCTTCCGGGTCGCCGACGTCGCGCAGGCCCCCGCCTCGGTCGGCCTCGCCACCATCGACAGCTGGCTCACCGAACTCGCCTGGACGGACGCCCCGGCCGCGCCCGCCGACCAGGACCTCGGCGACCTGCTGCTGTTCGCCGACGCCGGCGGCCTCGCCGAACGCCTCGCCGCGCTGGCCGCCGAACGCGGCGCCCGCTGCCACCTGGTCCGGCCCGGCACCGACTACCGGCCCGGCGACGGGCGCTCGACCGTCCGCCCGGACTCCGCCGAGGACCTCACCCGGCTCCTCACCGACCTCGGCCCCGGCTACCGCACCGTCGTCCAGCTGTGGAACCTCGACCAGCCCGCCCTCGACACCACCACGGCCGACCGGCTCGACCAGCTCGCCACCCTCGGCGGCTACGCGCTGATCGCCCTCGCCCAGGCCCTGCCCGCCGCCCTCCCGGACGCCCGGCTGCACATCGTCACCCGGGGCACCCAGGCCGCCGCCCCCGACGACCGGGTCGAACCGCTCGGCGCACCCGCCTGGGGCATCGGACGGGTGCTCTGGCAGCAGGAACTCGTCGCCCAGCGTGGCACCCTGATCGACCTCGACCCCGCCGCCGAGCCGCTCGACCAGGCCGAGGCGCTGCTCGCCGAACTCACCTCCCGGGACGAGCAGGAGATCGCCCTGCGGGACGGCCACCGCCGCACCAGCCGGCTCCGCCGGGCCGAGGGCCTCACCCGCCCGCTGCCGCCGGTCCTGCGCCCCGACGGCAGCTACCTGGTCACCGGCGCGTTCGGCGCGCTCGGCCGGCTGCTCTGCCGCACCCTGGTCCGGCGCGGCGCCCGGCGGCTGATCCTGGTCGGCCGTACCGTGCTGCCCGAGCGCGACCAGTGGTACCGGACCGACCCCGCCAGCCCGGCCGGGGAGCGGATCGCCTTCCTGCGCGAACTCCAGGCGCTCGGCGCCGAACCGCTGCTCGCCCCCGTCGACGTCACCGACGAGACCGCCCTCGCCGCCTGGCTCGCCGACTACCGGCAACGCCAACGCCCGCCCATCCGCGGGGTGTTCCACCTCGCCGGACAGGTCAAGGACGTGCTGGTGCCGCAGATGGACCGGGCCGCCTTCGACGCCGGATACGCCCCCAAGGTGGTCGGCGGCCACCTGCTGCACCGGCTGCTGCGCGACGAACCGCTCGACCACTTCGTGCTGTTCGCCTCCGTCGCCTCGCTGCTCACCACCGCCGGGCAGACCAACTACGCGGCCGGCAACGCCTTCCTGGACGCCCTCGCCCACCACCGCCGGGCCGCCGGCCTGCCCGCGCTCAGCCTCGACTGGGGCCCCTGGGCCACCGGCATGATCGAGGAACTGGGCCTGGTCGCCCACTACCGCGACGCCCGCGGCATGAGCTCGCTCCCGCCGGACGCCGGCACGGCCGTGCTGGAACGCGTCCTCGGCCAGGACCGCGCCCAGCTGCTGGTCGCCACCGTGGTCGACTGGCCGACCTTCCTCGCCTGGTACCCCGCGCCGCCGCCGCTGGTCGCCGACCTGGCCGCCGGCGCCGCCGAGCAGGCCCCGGCCGAGACCGGCGGCTTCCTGGACGCCTACCGCACGGCGGATCCGCCGACCCGGCACCGGCTGGTCACCGAGCGGTTCACCGCCGCCGCCGCGGCCGTGCTGCGGATCGGCGCCGAGCGGATCGCCCCGGACACCAGGCTCGGCGCGCACGGCCTGGACTCGCTGCTCGCGATGGAGCTGCGCGCCCGGGTGCACGGCGAACTGGGCGTCGCCCTGCCGGTGGTGGCGCTGCTCAGCAACGGCACCGTCGGCGACCTGGTCGACCTGCTCGTCGCCGGCCTGGCCGAGCGGCTCGACGCCGAGGGCGGCCCCGAGCAGGCCGAGGTCGAGCTGCACACCGACGAGGCCCGCTACCCGCTCACCCACAACCAGCAGGCGCTGTGGTTCCTGCGCCAGCTGCACCCGGACGGCTTCGCCTACAACATCGGCGGCGCGGTGGAGGTGCGCGCCGAGCTCGACCCCGAGCTGGTCTTCGCCGCCTTCCGCGCGCTGGTCGCCCGGCACCCCGGGCTGCGGGCCGCCTTCACCGCCGAGGAGGGCCGACCGGTCCAGCGGATCCGCCCGGAGGCGGTGGCCGACACCGGACTGTTCGACGTCGAGGGCCGCCCCTGGGAGGAGATCCACGCGCTGATCGTCGCCGAGTACCGGCGGCCGTACGACCTCGCGAACGACCCGCTGGTCAGGCTGCGACTGTTCCGGCGCGGACCGGACCGCTGGGTCCTGATGAAGGCCGTCCACCACATCGTCTCGGACGCGATCTCCACCTTCACCTTCATCGAGGAGCTGTTCGAGGTCTACGAGGCGCTGCGCCACGGCCGCACCCCCGAACTCCCCGCCGTGGCCGCCCGCTACCTCGACTTCCTCAACCACCAGAACCGCTTCCTGGCCGGCCCCGACGCCCGGCGGATGCTCGACTACTGGCGCGGCCACCTGCCGGCCGAGATGCCCGTCCTCGCCCTGCCCACCGACCGGCCCCGGCCGGCCGTGCAGACCCACAACGGCGCCTCGGCGTTCTTCCGGCTCGACGCCGACCTGACCGCCCGCGTCCACGAGCTGGCCCGCGCGCACCACGCCACCCCGTTCATGGTGCTGCTCAGCGCCTACTACCTGCTGCTGCACCGCTGGTCGGGCCAGCAGGACATCGTGGTCGGCAGCCCCGTCACCGGCCGCACCCAGGAGGAGTTCGCCTCCGTCTACGGCTACTTCGTCAACCCGCTGCCGCTGCACGTCAGCCTGGCCGGGGAGCCGACCGTGTCCGAGCTGCTGGCCCGGGTGCGGGAGAGCGTGCTCGGCGGCCTGGACAACCAGGAGTACCCGTTCCCGCTGCTGGTCGAGCAGTTGGGGCTCCAGCACGACCCCAGCCGCTCGGCGGTGTTCCAGGCGATGTTCATCCTACTCACCCACAAGGTCGCCGTGGAACGCTTCGGCTACCGCCTGGAGTACATCGAACTCCCCGAGGAGGAAGGGCAGTTCGACCTGACGCTGTCCGCCTACGAGGACCGCGCGGACGGCTGCTTCCACTGCGTGTTCAAGTACAACTCCGACCTCTTCGACGCCGCCACCGTCGAGCGGCTGGCCGCGCACTACCGCAACCTGCTGGACGCCATGACCAGCGCCGGCGCCGACCGCCCGGTCGGCCGGCTGCGGATGCTCGACGAGGCCGAACGCCGCCGCATCCTCACCGGCTTCAGCGGCGCCGACCGGCGGGCGGACCACGACACCCCGGTGCCCGAACTCGTCGCCAAGGCCGCCGCCGAACACCCCGAGGCCGTCGCCGTCACGGCCCCCCGCCCGGACGGCGCCCGCCGCCTCACCTACGGCGAACTCGACCGGCGGGCCCAGCGGACGGCCCTGCGGCTGCGCGAACTGGGCGTCGGCGAAGGCTCGGTGGTCGCGGTCTGCCTAAACAAGTCACCCGAGCTGATCGTCGTCCTGCTGGCGATCTGGCGGGCCGGCGCCGCCTACCTGCCGCTCGACCCCGGACACCCGGCCGACCGGCTCGCCTACCAGGTGACCGACGCCGGAGCGGCCCTCGTCGTGGTCGCGGAGCGGAACCCGTTCGGCACCGAACCGCCCGTCCGCCCCGTCACCCTGGACGAGCTCGACCGGCCCGCCGCCGAGAGCGGCCCGCTGCCCGCCGCCGACCCGGACCGCCCCGCCTACGTCATCCACACCTCCGGCTCCACCGGCCGCCCGAAGGCCGTGCGGGTCGACCACCGCAACCTCGCCGCCGTCACCGCGGGCTGGCGCGCCGAGTACCGCCTCGACACCGAGGCCCGGGTGCACCTCCAGATGGCCGGGACCGCCTTCGACGTGTTCTCCGGCGACCTCGCCCGGGCGCTGAGCACCGGCGGCACCCTCGTCCTGGTCGACCGCGACCTGCTGTTCGACACCGCCCGGCTGTACCGCACCATGCGCGAGGAAGCCGTCGACTGCGGCGAGTTCGTGCCCGCCGTCGCCCGCGGCCTGCTGGCCCACTGCGAACGCGAGGGCCTGCGGCTGGACTTCCTGCGGCTGCTGGTCGTCGGCTCCGACTCCTGGAAGGCCGCCGAGCACCGGCGGCTGCGCGCCCTGTGCGGGCCGGACACCCGGCTGGTCAACTCCTACGGCCTGACCGAGGCCACCATCGACACCAGCTACTACGAGGGCGGCGCGGACGCCCTGGAGCCCGGCCGGATGGTGCCGATCGGCCGACCCTTCCCCAACAGCGCGCTGTACATCCTCGACCACTACGGCGAGCCGGTACCGCCCGGCGTGCCCGGCGAGTTGTGGATCGGCGGCGCCGGTGTCGCCGCCGGCTACCCGAACGACCCGGAGCAGACCACCCGGCGCTTCACCACCCTGGAGCTCGACGGCCCGCCCGTCCGGCTCTACCGCACCGGCGACCTCGGCCACTGGGACGCCCACGGCACCGCCCACCTGCTCGGGCGGATCGACAACCAGGTCAAGGTGCGCGGCCACCGGATCGAGATCGGCGAGATCGAGGCCCACCTCACCGCCCGCCCCGAACTCGCCCAGGCCTGTGTGACGGTCCGTGAGGATTCCACCGGCGAAGCCGTGCTGGCCGCCTACCTGGTCCCCGCCGAGGGGACCACCCTGGACCGCCGGGAACTGCGCCGCCACCTGGCCGAGCACCTGCCCACCGTGATGATCCCCTCCCACCTCACCGAACTGCCCGCCCTGCCGCTCACCCCCAACGGCAAGGTCGACCTGGCAGCCCTGCCCGAGCCCCGGATCGACACCGGCGGCGCGCAGCACGAACCGCCCGTCACCCTCTACGAGATCCGCACCGCCGAGCACTGGAGCAACCTGCTCGGCGTGGCGGAGGTCGGCCTCCAGCACGACTTCTTCGAGCTCGGCGGCAGCTCCATCCGGCTGATCGAGCTGATCCACCACCTGCAGACCGAGTTCAACATCAGCATCCCGGTCGGCCTGCTGTTCAAGGTGACCACCCTGCACGGGATGGCCCGCACGCTGGAGCAGATCATCACCGGCGAGGTCGCCGGCGGCCAGCCGTACCTCTGGTTCAACCCCGGGGCGCCCGAGGGGCGGACGGTGTTCTGCTTCCCGCCGGCCGGCGGCCACGGCCTGGTCTACCGCCAGCTCGCCGCCCACCTGCCCGACCACCGGCTCGCCGCCTTCAACTACCTCACCGGCGACGACAAGACCGCCCGCTACGCCGACCTGGTCGAGGACCTGGAGGAGGCGGGGCCGTACGTCCTGCTCGGCTACTCGCTCGGCGGCAACCTCGCCTTCGAGGTGGCCCGGGAGCTCGAACGCCGAGGCCGTACGGTCAGTTCCGTCCTGGTGGTGGACTCCTACCGGATCCCCGAGCCCTTCGAGCTCGGCGAGGAGCACCTGGCCGTCTTCGAACGCGAACTCCACGAGCACCTGCACCGGCACACCGGCTCCCGGATCGTCGCCCAGGAGACCCTCGAACAGGCCCGGGACTACCTGGCGTTCTGCAGCAGGACCCCCAACCTGGGCGTCCTGAAGGCCCCGCTCAACGTGGTGTGCGAACGGGACCGGCTGGCGCTGCACGCGGGCGGCGAGCACGGCTCCTGGCACGGCGCCTCCAGCGCCGGAACGGCCGTCCACGCCGGGCACGGCAGCCACGCCGAGATGCTGGACGCCGAGTTCGCCGCCCGCAACGCCGAACTGGCGGGCGCCATCCTGGCCGGAGGCACCGCCGATGGCCGGGTCTGAGCGCGGGCCGGACTGGTCGAGCCGGGAGCGGGCCCCCGGCGGCCCGCCCCGGGTCATCGTGATCGGCGCGGGCATCGGCGGGCTCTCCACCGGCTGCTACGCGCAGATGAGCGGGCTGGAGACCCGGATCTTCGAGAAGCACGTGCTGCCGGGCGGCTGCTGCACCGCGTGGTCCCGGCACGGCTACCTGTTCGACTACTGCATCGACTGGCTGATCGGCACCGCCGAGGGCACCGGGGCGAACCAGGTGTGGCGCGAACTCGGCGCCCTCGACGGCAAGTCGATCACCCGCTTCGACGTCTTCAACCGCGTCGTCGACGAACACGGCCGCGCCGTCACCTTCTACGGGGACCCGGACCGGCTGGAACAGCACCTGCTGGCCACCGCCCCCGGCGACGCCAAGCCGATCCGCGCCTTCTGCCGGGACCTGCGCCGCTTCGCCGCCATCGACCTGCCCTGGGACCTCACCCCGCCGCCGCTGCGCGGCCCGGCCGAGCGGCTGCGCACCCTGCGCACCGTGCTGCCCGCGTTCCGGCTCTTCTGGCGGACCGCGACGACCCCGATGAGCGGCTTCGCCGAGCGCTTCCAGGACCCTCTGCTGCGGCGGGCGCTGCCCAACATGTTCCTCCAGGAGCCGGCCGGCTTCCCGCTGCTGCCGTACCTGTACACCCTGGCCGCCGCGCACAACGGCAACACTGGCTTCCCGCAGGGCGGTTCGCTCGGGCTGGCCCGGTCGGTGGAGGAGCGCTACACCTCGCTCGGCGGGGTGGTCGGCTACCGCTGCCGGGTGGAGCGGATCCTGGTCGAGGGGGACCGCGCCGTCGGCGTCCAACTCCGGGACGGCTCCCGGCACTTCGCCGACCACGTGGTGGCCGCCTGCGACGGGCCGACGGTGCTCGACCGGCTGCTCGAAGGCCGCTGGTCCAGCCCCGCCACCGACCGGCTGTACGGCGAGCTGCTGGACAAGCCCGGTAACCTGTACCCGGCCGTGGTCTCGGCCTTCGTCGGCGTGGACGGCCCGCTGCCCGAGGGCGAACCGCACAGCACCACCTACCTGCTGTCGCCCGAGCAGGGTGCCCGGCTGCCCGGCTCGCTCCAGCACAGCCTGGTCGTCCAACTGCGCTCGGACTACGCGGAGGGCTTCGCGCCGCCCGGCAAGTCGGTGCTGCACTGCACCTACTTCAGCGACTACCGCTCCTGGAAGGACCTGCGGGTCCGCGACCGCCGCGCCTACCGGGCGCGCAAGCAGGAAGTCGCCGCGTTCGTCCGGGAGTTCCTGGAGCGGACGTACCCGGGGCTCGGCCGCCGGATCGAAGTCGTGGACGTCGCCTCCCCGGTGACCACCGAGCGGTTCACCGGCAACACCTACGGCAGCATCCTCGCCTGGCAGGCCTTCTCCGAGGCCGAGGACGCCGCCAACCGGCTGGTCAACCGGGACCGGATGCGGCTGCCCGGTCTGCGCGGCTTCTCGATGGCCGGGCAGTGGGCCGGACTCGGCGGTCTGATCCGCGCCGCCACCAGCGGCCGGTACGCCGCGCAGTACCTCTGCCGGGAGCTCGGCCGGCCGTTCCGGGCCTGGCCCAGTGACAACCAGGAACCTTGGCATGCGGGCAAGTTGGGCAAACTGCCGCAACTCGACCGGGCCACCGTGGGAGTGCCGGAATGACCGGAATGAGCACCAGCAGGCAGACCATGGTGATCGTCGGGGGCGGGCTGGGCGGCCTGTCGACCGGCTGCTACGCACAGATGAACGGCTACCGCACCACCGTCCTGGAGATGCACGAACTCCCCGGCGGCTGCTGCACGGCCTGGGACCGCGGCGAGTTCACCTTCGACTGCTGCGTGAGCTGGCTGCTCGGCAGCGGCCCCGGCAACGAGATGCACCAGATCTGGCTCGAACTCGGCGCGTTGCAGGGCAAGGTGATGCGCAACTTCGACGTCTTCAACGTGGTGCGCACCCGGGACGGGCGCGCCGTCTACTTCTACTCCGACCCCGACCGCCTGGAAGCGCACCTGCTCGACCTCGCCCCGGAGGACGCCCGGCGGATCCGGCAGTTCTGCGAGGGGCTGCGCAAGTTCCGCCGCGCCCTGGTCCGTTACCCCTTCCTCAAGCCGGTCGGACTGATGGGCCGGGCCGAGCGCTGGCGGATGCTCGCCTCGTTCCTGCCGTACTTCAACGTCATCCGGCGCTCGATCACGGTGCTGATGAGCGACTACTCGGCGCGCTTCCGGAGCCCGCTGCTGCGCGAGGCGTTCAACTTCGTGCTCTACGAGAAGCACCCCAACTTCCCGGTGCTGCCCACCTACTTCCAACTCGCCTCGCACGCCGGTCAGTCGGCCGGGGTGCCGGAGGGCGGTTCGCTCGGGCTGGCCCGCTCGATCGAGCAGCGCTACCGGCGGCTCGGCGGCGAGATCAGCTACAACACCAAGGTGGCCGAGATCCTGGTCGAGCAGGACCGGGCCGTCGGGGTGCGGCTGAGCGACGGCCGGGAGATCCGGGCGGACATCGTGGTCGCCGCCTGCGACGGACGCACCACCATGCTGGACCTGCTCAAGGGCCGCTACCTGAACGACACCTACCGCCGGCTGTACACCCGGACCATCACCGAGCCCGGCATGGTCTTCCCCGGCTACCTCACCGTCTTCCTCGGCCTGCGCCGCCCCTTCCCGGCCGGGGACCCGTGCACCACCTACCTGCTGGAGGACGAGGTCGCCGACCGGCTCACCGGCATCCGCCACCCCAGCATCAACGTCCAGTTCCGCAGCCGCCACTACCCCGAGCTGTCGCCCGCCGCGACGACCGTCGTCTACGCCAGCTACTTCTGCGACATCGCCCCCTGGCGGGAGTTGAGCACCGGCCCGGAGCAGGCGCCACGGTTGCGGCGGGGCGAGGAACTGCACACCCTGCCGGTGGGGCGCGGGCGCGAGTACCAGCGCGAGAAGCGCCGGGTGCGGGACGCCATCGTGGAGTTCCTGGACGGGCACCACCCCGGTCTGAGGGACGCCGTCGCCGTCAAGGACGTGTCCACCCCGCTCACCCAGGTCCGCTACACCGGCAACTACGACGGCACGGTGCTCGGCTGGCAGCCGTTCGTGGAGAGCGGCGAGACCCTGGAGGACGAGATCAAGCGCAACGGGCCCGGGCTGCCCGGCCTGGCGAACTTCTACCTCTCCGGCGTGTGGGCGACCACGGGGGGACTGATCCGGGCGGCCGCCGCCGGCCGGCACGTCGTCCAGTTCATCTGCCGCGACGACGGCCGGCCGTTCACCGCTGCCGTGGACGACAGCGCGCCGCCGCCCACCCTGGTCATCGAACCGGTCGGGCCCGCCGACCGGCGGTTTGGAGTCACCTCATGAGGGTCGAGAAGTGGGTCGTCCGCGAGCACGTGGACGGCGTGCCGGACGTCGAACGGATGTACCGGAAGGTGGTCGAGGAGGTGGACGTCCGCCTCGCCGCGGACGAGATGCTGCTGCGGACCAGGTACGTCTCGGTCGACCCGTACCTCCAGGGGATCGCCCTGGACACCCCGATCGGCGACCACATGGGCGCGGACTCCATCATGGAGGTGGTGGAGGCCGGGCCGGACGCCGCCTTCGCCGTCGGCGACCTCGTGCAGGGCTTCGGCGGCTGGCGCACCCACGTGATCAGCAACGGCGCCCCGGCGTTCTGGCAGACCGGCACCTTCCCGATGGTCTTCCCCGCCTACCGGCGGCTGGACCGGAGCGACTACGACGACGCCCTGCCGATCTCCACCGCCCTCGGTGTCCTCGGCGGCCCGGGGATGACCGCCTGGGGCACGGTCGAGAAGTTCCTGGAGGTCCGGCCGGGGGACACCGTGCTGGTCAGCGGGGCGTCCGGGGCGGTCGGTTCGGTGGTCGGACAGCTGGCCCGGCACCGGGGGGCCCGGGTCATCGGCACCACGGCCACCCCGGCCAAGGCCGCCCGGCTGCGTGAGCTGGGCTTCGACGCGGTCCTGCTCTACCGCGACGGCGACGACCCCGAGCGGCTGCGGGAGGAACTCGCCAAGCTCGCCCCGGCCGGCATCGACCGCTACTTCGACAGCCTCGGCGGGGCGCTCACCGACGCGGTCTTCTCCCTGCTCGCCGTGGACAGCCGGGTCGCGGTCTGCTGGCAGTGGGGCAGCCAGGTCGGCGGCGACTGGACGGGCCCGCGGCTGCTGCCGATGATCATGTTCCCGCGCACCACCATCCGCGGCATCTTCTCGCTGGAGTGGTTCACCGAGGAGAACTGGTCGGCGCTGCGGCAGGAGCTGGGCGCCCTCGTCCGCAGCGGGGACCTGGGCTACCAGCAGACCGTCCACCGGGGCTTCGACAACATCCCGGCCGCCTACCGCAGCCTGTACGTGGACCGCTCCGCGAGCCGGGGCAAGGTGCTCGTCGAACTCTGAGCCGGGCGGTCGGCGGGGCCCGGCCGGGGCGGGCGGTTCGTGTGCCCGCCCCGGCGGCGCGCAGGTCAGTTCAGGGTGAACCAGGTGGAGCGGGACTTCTTCCACTCCGGCTGGGCGAGGTCCTTGGCAGCGGTGCCGTCGCCGTACAGGTCGGCGGAGCCGTCGTCGGTGATCAGCTGGGCCCGGGCGCCGGGGGCGTCCAGGTTCGGTACGTCCGGGACGGCCTCCCAGGCGCCGGCGTCGCTGGTCGGCAGGTCGACCAGCTTGACCGGCTGTGAGCCCGACTGCCCGTTCCAGCGGTAGAGGGCGTACGGGGCGGAGTTGTCCTCGGCGGACCAGGAGCCGGCCACGATCAGGTACTGGCCGAGGTCGTTGCGGCGCAGGTCGCGGATGGAGAGACCGCCGAGGTCCAGCTCGACCGGCTCGCCGAAGGTCGCGTGCGAGGCCGAACCGGACAGCAGCGACGGGAGGTTGGTGACCGGGACGAGCAGCGCGCGGCCGCCGGTGACCGCCGGGGTCAGCGGCGCGCGGAAGCCGATGTACGCGGTGGTGGTGCTGCCCGGGGCGAACTCCAGCCCCTCGACGTTGAATCCGTCGATCTGCTTGGGCGCCTGCCCGTCCGCCGCGCCCGCCGCGAAGCCGTAGCGGTCGCCGTGGGCGCCGTCCCAGGCGATCAGGTCGTCGCGCAGGCCGTGGTACGAACCGGCCAGCGAGAGCTGGGTGTCGGCGCCCGAGCCGGTGACCTTCGTGGTGAACACGGTGTGCCGGTCCGGCTTGACCTTGCCGTCCTTGTTGTTGCCGAGCGAGCCCGTCCAGTAGATCGTGTCGCCGACCCGGGCCGCGGCCTCGATGTCGATCTCCTTGGAGACGCCGAGCGCGGAGCTGAAGTCCCAGGTGCGGACCGGCGCGCCGGAGGCGTTGCGGTCGTACAGCCGCAGCACGTTGGACTCGTCGTCGCCGACCAGGATGTAGCCGCCGCCCGCGTCCACCGCGGCGGAGGCGTCGCTGGAACCGGTCAGGTAGCGGCTGGCGGCCGGGAACCGGACGGCGGGGGAGGCCGCGTAGTGCAGGGTGCGGGTCGCGGTCTTGCCGCCCAGGCCGGTCACCTTGATGGTGAGGTCGGTGTAGCCGACGCCCTGCGCGGCGACCGCCAGGGTGCGGGTGCCGCCGGTGCCCGTCACCGCCACGTCGCCGGTCCGCGCGACGGCACTGCGGGTGCTCGCCGAGGCGGCGACGGTCAGCGCCGAGGCCGCGGCCCCGCTCTGCGCCACCGCAACGGACACCGTCGGATCGCCGGTGGCGCCGACCGCGCCGGACAGGTAGCCGGCCGAGAAGGTGATCGTCGGAGTGCCGTACGAGGCCGCGGTGGCCGGGACCACCGGCAGGGCGAGTACGGGCACCGCCGCGACGGCGACGGCCAGCGGGAGCAGACGGCGGGGGGAACGGGACACGGTGACAGCCCTTCGACGCACGGAGAGGAGCGGGGGCGGTGCGGATCCGGACCAGCCTGGGCGGCCGCGGCGAACGCCAACCCTACGCCGGAGAACCGGACGGCGAACAGCAGGCCTCCAACGCCGGGCGTGAGTCGGGGGGAGTCCCGCTAGCCGCGGATTCCGGCCGCGTGCAGCCGGCGGCGGACCTCCTCCCACTCCGGGGTGACCGGCGCGGTCGACCGCGCGCCGACGCCCCGGTCCTTGAAACCGCTGGACGTCGACACGCACACCACCGGCCCCTCGGCCTCCCCGAGGCCCTCGACGCCGCCGAGGCTGCGCAGCCCGGCGAGCCCGGCCGCCGCGGACAGCTCCGTCCAGAGCCCGGAGCGGGCCAGTTCGGCCTGGGCGGCCGCGAGTTGGCCGTCGTCCAGGGCCAGCACCCGGCCGCCGCTCTCGCGGACCGCGACCACGCCCCGGTAACCGCCGACCGGGGAGGCGATCGAGTACGCCTCGCTCGGCCCCACCGTCACCCGGGCCGCCGGCAGGCCCTGGCGGACGGCCAGGGCGAGCGGCGCACCGGACGCGGACTCGCAGGCGACGATGCGCGGCACCCGGTCGGCCAGGCCGAGCCGGTGCAGTTCGCTGAAGCCCTTCCAGACGCCGAAGAGCAGCTCCCCGTAGCCGGTGGGCACGAACACCGCGGCGGGCACGCCGATGTCCCGGAAGATCTCGTACGCGACGGTCTTGTAGCCCTCTGGGCCGTACGCGTGGCCGGTGTGGGTGGTGGTGAGGTTGCTGACCGGGTGCAGGCCCAGCCGGTCCACGACCTGCCGCAGCAGTGGCCAGCGGGCCTCCCACGGCACCGGCAGCACGACGGCGCCGTAGGCGTTGAGGAACGCGTCGACGGCCGGCGGCAGGTCGGGCCCGGTGAACACCACGCAGCGCAGCCCGGCACGGGCGGCGTAGGCGGCGGCGGACGCGCCGTGGTTGCCGGAGGAGGCCACCGCGATCCCGGGCGCGCCGACCCCCACGGCGGCGCTGGTGGTGCAGCGGTTCAGCCGGTCCTTGTGGCTCCAGGTCGGGTTGCGGGCCTCGTCCTTGACGTACACCCCGGGTTCGAGCTCGACCAGCGGCGTGCCGCCCTCGCCCAGGCCCGGCGCGAGCAGCGGCGGCAGCAGCGGGGCCCACCGCTCCAGCCCGCCGCGCGGCGCCCCGGCGTCCGTGCCCGGGGCGAACAGGGCTGCCGCGTCGGCCTCGCGGTAGGCGTAGTCGACCTCGACGGGGTAGGAGACGTCCTCGGTGCCGGTGCGGGGACAGCCCGCGGTGAGCGGGGGCCACAACGGGTAGTCGAGGGTGGGATCGCCGAGGGAGCGCTGGCCGGTTGCGAGGGAGCCGTCTGTCGCCATGTCAGGAGCCTAACCGGGCCTGCGCCGCCCGGTCCGGCGGATTCCGGGGCCCGTGGCTGGGGCTGCCGCGCCCCAGGGGCTCCGGCGGGCCGCTCCTGGCTCCTGCGGCCGCTACTGGGCCTGTCGGACGGCCGAGACGTCGAACTCCAGGACGACCTTGTCGCCGACCAGGACGCCGCCGCCCTCCAGGGCCGCGTTCCAGGTCACCCCGAAGTCCTTACGGCTGATCGTCACCGAGCCCTCCAGGCCCACCCGCAGGTTGCCGTAGGGGTCGACGGCGTTGCCCGTGTACTCGACGTCGATGGTGACCGGGCGGGTGACGTCCTTGACGGTGAGGTCGCCCGTCACCCGGAACTCGCCGTCCCCGCGCGGCTCGACCGCCGTCGTGGCGAAGGCGATGGTCGGGAAGTTCGGCGCGTCCAGGAAGTCGTTGGTGCGCAGGTGCTGGTCGCGCTGCTCGACGCCGGTGTCGATGCTCTCCGTCCGGATCGTCACCCGGGCGGTGGAACGGCCCGGGTCGGCGCCGTCCAGGTGGGCGCTGCCCTCGAAGGCGGTGAAGGAGCCGCGGACCTTGGTCACCATGGCGTGGCGCGCCACGAAGCCGATCCGGGTGTGGGCGGGGTCGAGGACGTAGTCCCCGGTGAGCTCGGACAGGGAGACGGTCATGGTCGGCTTACCTCCTGGGCGTGTTTGGGGCCTCTCCGGGGAATCGCGGGGGTCCTAGGGGGCCGCTGACGCCTGGGTCGGCCCCGGACCACGCTAGGTGCTGCGCCCCGTCCCCGCCCGTCGGGCCCGGGCCGCTGTCTTCCACGCGGGTGCCCCCGCCCGGGTGGACGGGGGCACCCGCGGCCGTTTCAGGGCACGGGCTCAGCGGTGGCTCGGGAACTGCACCACCTGCTGGTAGGTCGGACGGTTCTGCCAGGTGGTCTTGTCGTCCGTGACACCGCCGAGCGGGCGCTGGATGATCGTGTCGGCGCACCACTGGTCGCCGACGGAGCAGTCCGCGTCGCCCGGGTAGACCTGGGCCGGGGTCTGGGCGGCCGCCCGCTTCAGGGTGTCCAGCAGCACGCCCCGGCAGGCCGCCAGATCGCCCCCGCCGCAGTACGGGCGGGCCAGCGGGCCGGCCACCTGGTCTCCCAGGACGGACCGCAGGTCCTTGTCCAGGTAGCTCCACCAGCCGTACTGGAAGGCCGAACCCTTGTGCGGGATCGCCTCGTTGGCGCTCACCGGGCCGCCGCTGCCGGGACCGGTCTGGCCGCCGGAGGGTGACTCGTTGATCTGCAGGGCGCCGGTCAGGGCCGTGAACAGCTGGTCCCCGAGGCCGGGCCGCATGACGCCCTCCGCGACCAGCGGCCACCAGGCGTCCAGGACGCGGATCGCGGCGGCGTCCGCGTAGCCGTGGCTGCCGGGCGACGTCTCCTTCCGCTGGGCGCCGTCCGCCAGCCAGGCCTCCAACTGCTGGAGCGCGGTGGCGGCGGCCGGATCGGTGACGGGGGCGCTGCGCAGCACCCGGATCAGGTCCGGCAGGACGTCCTCGGCGCGCAGGTCGGCCAGGGCGGCGCTCGCCATGGCCTGGGTGAGCGAGACCCGGCTCGCCTTGCCGCCGTTGCGCAGCAGCGCCTTGACCCGGTCGTCGAGCAGGTTGCCGCGGTGCACCGAGCCGTTGCCGAACCCGGCCGAGGTGAAGCCGTCGGCCTGCTTGTTGTTCCAGGAGATGTAGTAGTCCTGGTTGACGGACTGCGGGTGCTCGGCCGCCGGGGTGTACCGGGCGGTGTTGGTCGCGGGGTCGAAGTCGGCCCACTCGTAGGCCGGTTCGGCGCGCAGCGGCAGGCCGGCGTCGACCCCGGGGGCGCGCACCGGGTTGCTGCCGGAGTTGTAGTACGCGATGTCGCGGGAGTCGGCGTAGAACCAGTTGAAGGTGTAGTTGATGTCCTGCGCCGCCTGCTGGAAGCTCGCGGCGTCGTGCACCGCGCCCGGGTCGTTGAGCTCCTGGAAGCCGATGATGGAGTCCGCCTCGTGCCGGTAGGTGGAGCGCAGCGAGGTGAAGGCCACGGGGGCGCCGCCGACCGTGCCGCGGGCGGTCACCAGGCCGTACCTGCTGCGGTACATGACCAGGGTGTAGGAGCCGGCGGCGGTGGAGTCGGCGGTGGTCGGGTTCCAGGTGTTCTTGCGTTCCAGCCGGTCGAAGGGGACGCACTGGCCGTGCCAGAGGTAGGAGTCGGCGGCGGTGGTGGCCGGGGAGCCGTCGGTGGTGCAGAGCGGGACGGCGTAGGTGTCGGTGATGTCCTGCCCGGCGGAGGTGGCGCTCCAGGCGTAGTCCTGGCCGCGGCCTAGCTGCACGTAGAAGCTCAGGCCGGCGAAGGCCGCGCCGCGCGCGCTGATGCCGGGGCCCTGGATCTCCTCCAGCATCAGCAGCTGCGGGGCGAAGTAGCCGGTCTGCGGGCCGAACACGGCGACCGGGTGGCCGTCGTCGGTGTGGGCGCCGGAGACCAGCAGGGCGTTGGACATGCCGTGCTTGGCGGTGAGCAGGCTGCCGGGCAGCACGCCAGGGGCGGCCGTCCTCGCGGCGCCGGCGCCCGTGCCGGTGGCGTCGTAGATCATCCGCTCGGGCACCACCGAGCCGGGGTCGGGCAGTGCCTCGCCCTGCGGGGCGTCGGGGACCGGGGCGTAGGGGAAGCGCTGGCCGTCGTGCAGGGTCTGGACGGCCTCCGGGTCGTCGGCCTCGCGCAGCGACTTCCAGACCGCGTCCCCGGCGTCCTTGCCGTAGCGGGCCTCGGCGGCCGACTTGACCTGGGCGGAGGCGAGTTCACCGCCGCCGCCGGAGCCGAACAGGGCGCCGACCACGGAGGCCAGGGCGACCAGGTCGGTCAGCTTGAACGGTTCGATCGACCCGGCGTTGGTGATCGGGTCGATGTGCCCGGTCAGGTCGTACTCGCCGGGGAAGGTGCGGGCGTTGTAGGACTCCTTGGCGTACTGGTTGATGCCGTCGAGGTAGGCGTTCGCGTCGGTGAGGGCCTGGGCGGCCCGGCCGCCGCGGGCCGCCAGGGCGTCGATCTGCTGTTGCAGTTCCGCCTCGGTGTACGGCGCGGCCTGCCAGAAGCTCTGCTCCAGCTGGCGGTTGGCGGCGGCGCCGCCGGCGAAGCCGGACAGCTGGCCGCGGCCCACGTGTCGGAACAGGTCCATCACCCACAGCCGGTCCTGGGCGGCGGCGTAGCCCGCGCCGTACTCGGTGCCGTAGCGGGTGGTGCCGGTGATGTGCGGGACGCCGGTGGCCTTGTCGCGGACGATGGTGACGTCGGCGCGCGGGCTGATGGTGCTGGCCACCTGGTCGGCGGGGACGCCGAAGGAGGCGTCGTTGAAGAAGTCGCGCAGCTTGGCCTCGGTCAGGCCCGGGTAGCCGGAGGCGAGGGCGGCGTACGGGCCGAGCTGGTCGTCGGTGTGGGCGGGGCGGCTGCCGAACATCCGGTTGAGCAGGATCTCGGCGAGCGTGGCGTTGCCGTTCTCGCCGGGCGGCAGGATGTCCCGGCAGTGGCCGCCGCAGTAGTCGGCCGCGGTGGCGGTCGGGGCGGCGGGGGCGGCGGCGGTGGGGGTGGTGGTCAGGGCGGCGGTGACGAGCAGGGCCGACGCGACGGCGGCGGCCGGGAAGCGCAGGGGGTGGGGGCGTAGGCGCAAGGGGAGCTCCTCCGTCGAAGCCACGGGAGCTCGACGGTAGGGGCGTTACTGACCGGTTGGCTAGTGGCGTGCATGCCATTTTCGGTGGGGCGCGGCCGGGTTGGTGATCCGTCCGGGCCGTCTACCGCCCGGTGGCGAGGCGGGTGGCGAGGTGGGCGGCGGCGGTGGCGGGGTCGGTGCGGGGGAGGCGGGGGTGGAGGTCGGCGAGGAGGTGGTGGAGGCGCTCGCGGATCGGGCCGGGGGCGGTGGCCACCGAGCCGGTGAGGACCAGGGGTTCGGTGGGGGCGGCGGTGGCGCGGGCGAGGGCGGCCAGGTGGTCGGCGGCGGTGTCGGCGATGGCGCGGGCGGCCGGGTCGCCCTGCGCGGCGAGCCGGGAGACCAGCGGGGCGAGGGTGGCGAGCCGGCGGGGCGGGCCGGCGTAGGCCCAGCGGAGCAGGGCGTCGGGGGAGTCGGCGGCGCAGCGGGCGCGGATGGCGGTGCCGAGCGGGCCGGCCGGGTCGGCGTGGGCGTGGCGCAGGGCCTCGCGGCCGAGCCAGAAGCCGCCGCCCTCGTCGCCGAGCAGCCAGCCGAGCCCGCCGGTGTGCGCGAGCGTGCGGGCACCGGCGAGCCGGACGCAGATCGCGCCCGTGCCCGCGATCAGGACGGTGCCGTGGCCGTCGGTGACGCCGCCGGAGGCCAGGGCCGGGACGGTGTCGGGGACGAGTCGTACCGGGTGGCGCAGGCCGAGGGCGGCCCGGCAGCGCTCGGCGAACGCGTCCGGGTCCGGTAGGGAGCGGTACCCGGCGAGGCCGATCAGGCAGGCGGCGATGCGGTCCGGGCCGCGGGTGTCGAGGGCGGCCGTGACCGCCGCCGCCAGCCGGTCGAGCGCCGGCTCCGGGCCCTCTCCGGCGGGGTTGGCGCCGGGGCTCTCGCCGCGGCCCCGGACGGCGCCCGCGGCGTCCAGGAGGACGGCGCGGGTGTGGCTGCCGCCGGCGTCGACGCCGAGGTGGAGGGTGGTCATCGGGCGGCTCCGGTGCGGGCTCGGCGGGTGGCCGGGGTGGTGGTGAGCGGCATCAGGTCGGCGGCCGGCAGGGCGCCGCGGACCTGCGCGAGCGGCTGCCGCCGGCCCTCGGGGCTCCGGAGGGGGCGCCCGTGGGCCGATCGGTCCTCAGCGTAGAGGGATCGCGGCGGAAGGGTGGGCGGTCGTCGCCGTGACGGCCGCGTGCGCGGCCGTGACCAGTGCGGGGAGGTGCTGCTCCTCGGTGAGCCAGGCCAGGTGCCCGTCGGGCCGGACCAGGGCGGCGGTGACGCCGAGCCAGGCGGGCCGCGACGCGGCGAGCGGCGCGCTGTGTACCGTCACGCCCGGGCTGGTGGCGTGGGCGAGGGCGGCGAACTCGGTGCCGGCCCGGCCGGTGAGGTCGAGCAGGACGTGGCGGCCCGGGCGCAGCAGCGTGAACAGGCCGGTGCCGTCCGCGGGCCCGGCGGGCCTCAGGTCGGGCGCCCGGGAGCCGGTCAGCGGGTGCGCCCCGCCGGCGGGGTCGGCCGGGTAGGCGGTCGTGAGGCCGGCCGCGCGACCGGCCAGTTCGTCCGAGAACTCGTCGACGCCGGTGATGAGTTCGGCGAGCAGGCCGCGCAGGGCCAGTGTCGTCCGCGAGTGGTCGGTCATCAGCCCGGACTGGGCGTGGGTGGAGCGCAGCAGCTCCACGCCGACCGGGTGGCGCTCGGCGTGGTAGCTGTCGAGCAGGCCGTCGGGGGCGGCGCCGGTGATGGTGCGGGCGAGCTTCCAGCCGAGGTTGGCGGCGTCCTGCATGCCGACGTTGAGTCCGGGCCCGCCGGCCGGGAAGTGCGAGTGCGCGGCGTCGCCCGCCACCAGGACCCGCCCGTGCCGGTACCGGTCGGCCTGGCGGGAGGCGTTGCCGAAGGTCGAGATCCAGCCGGCCTCGCGCATCCCGAAGTCCGTCCCGGTGATCCCGCGGACCTTGGCGCGCAGCTGCTCGAAGGTCAGCGGGCCGGGCTTGGTGTGGACGGTCGCCGTGTCGTTGCCGACCACCCGGTGCACCCCGCCGGGCAGCGGGAAGACCATCACGGTGCCCTGCTCGTTGGAGACGGAGCGCCAGTGCGGTGGTGCGTCGAGCACGGCGTCCGCCATCCAGGCCCAGGCGGTGGCCGGGGTGCCGGGGAAGCCGATGCCCGCCGCCTCGCGCACGGTGCTGCGGGTGCCGTCGCAGCCGACCAGGTAGGCGGTGCGCAGCCGGTGGGGGCCGTCCGGGCCGTGGACGTGGACGGTGACCGCGTCGTCGCCTTGGTCCAGCCCGGTGACGCGGTGTCCGCGCAGCAGCCGGGCGCCGGTCGAGCGGAGGTGTTCGGCCAGCAGTGCCTCGGTGCGCACCTGGGGGAGTGCGAGCGTGAACGGGTACGGCGTGTCCAGCCGGCTGAAGTCCAACCGGGGCGGCAGTGCGGCGAAGTGCCCGCCGGGGATTCGGACGCCCTCGGCGAGGAAGGGCTCCACCAGGCCGCGGCAGGCCAGCAGTTCCAGGGTGCGCGGGTGCACGGTGGTGGCCCGCGAGTGCGGGTCGGGTTCGGTGCGGCTCTCCAGCACGGTGACCTCGATGCCCTGCAGCCGGAGTTCGGCGGCGAGCCAGAGCCCGACCGGGCCCCCGCCGGCGATGACGACCTGTTCCATGACTCATCCCTCTCTTGGTCGGTGACCAATGACTTGCTCCAGTAGACTAGGTCAGTGACCAAGAAGCAAGCCCCGGACGCCCCCCGGACCCGACTCGACTCCGACACGGTGGTCCGCGCCGCCCTCGACCTGCTGGACGACAAGGGCGCCGCCGCCGTCTCCGTGCGCGGCGTCGCCGAACGGCTCGGCGTCCGGATGAACACCGTGCTCTGGCACGCCAAGACCAAAGGCCGCCTGCTGGAACTCATGGCGGACGCGATCGTCGGTGAGATCCCGCTCGACGACCTGCCCGCGCCCTGGCGCGAACGGGCCCGCGAGCTCGCCCACCGCTACCGCCGGTGCCTGCTGGCCCACCGCGACGGCGCGGTCATCGTCGCCGGCACCTACGCCGCCGAGCCCGGCACCCTGCGCTTCACCGACGCCATGATCGCCGCGCTCCTCGACGGCGGACTGGACGAGCGCCACGCGTCCTGGGTGTTCTGGACCATCCAGTACCTGACCCTCGGCCTGGCCCAGGAGGAGCAGGCCCTGGCCGCCCAGGACGGCGTGCACACCCTCGGCCCGGCCATCGCCGGCGGCGACTACCCGGCGCTCGCCCGGGTCGCCCCGCACCTGGAGGACGCCGCCTTCACCGAGCGCTTCGAGTTCGGCCTCTCCCGGATCCTCTCCCCGTCCGGCCCCACCGCCCCCTGAATTCCCAGCAGCCGCCCCTCGTTGCCCCGGCCGCTCCACACGCCCCCCCTCGGGACCGCCTTTACCGGTGCTCGGCGAGCGGCGGGTGGGACGGCCGATCGGCCCTGTGGCGGCAGGTATTCCACCGATCGGCGGCGATTTTCGGCCCTCCTCCCGCACCGGGCGATCCCGGCCGCGCCGCCCCGCCGGATCGGCCCCCGCCGTTCCCCGGCCCGGGAACCCGCTGGGCAGGCGCGAGATCACCGTTTGTGAGGCTTGCCTAACCTGCTCCCCGCCGCGACCGGAGGGCGCTGTCCGCTTCCCGGTGTTGGCCGGATCGGGCGGCACGCGGACTTCTTGACAGGCGGGAGCCCGTACGCCGAAGCTCATCGCAGTTGGCGAATTTCTCACCGAACTCCCGCTCCGCTTCGGCCTCTTCACGAGGCGTTTTTCTCAGCAGTGGCTTCGTCATGAGGGAAAGTGAGATCCGCTTGACGTTCGTGACCGCGGAAACCCGCGCGGAACCGGCCCGCCCGGTGAAAGCGAGACATCGGGACAGTGGCGTTCCGGACCACGGGCGGATGTACGGGCGGGCCGATGTCGAATTCCACACCACAGTGCGGGAATTCGGGTTTCCTGACCGCGCCGCCCCGGCGCGCCCCGTCCCGGCGTGCCCCGCGCACGTGACCGCACCTCCTCCGGCGACGGCCTGATCCGGAGGGCCCCGCCCGGCGCGGACGACCGCACCGGGCCGCCCGCCCCTGCCCGTCCGCCCCTGCCCGTCCGGGACCGACCCGTCGCCGCCGTACCACCACCGCCGCACCACCGCCTCCGTACCACCGTGTCCGTACCACCGCACGGAAGGAACAGCCATGTCGCAGAACACCTGGGACAAGGAACCGCGCCCCGCCAGGCTGGAGGAACGCCTGGACGACGGCGTGGTCCGATGTCATCTCAGCCCCCGGAACTGCCGGATCCGCCCCGGCCAGCACGGATTCTGCATGGTCCGGGCCAACCGGGACGGCCGCCTGGTGACCCTGAACTACGGGCGCTCGGTCCACGCCACCGAGGAGACCATCGAGACCGAGGCGGTGTTCCACTACGCGCCCGGCGCCCGGATCCTCTCGATGGGGAACGTCGGCTGCATGCTCAACTGCGACTACTGCCACAACTGGAAGACGTCGCAGGCGCGCCACGTGGAGGACAAGGACGTCTACCACTACACGCCCGAGGAGGTCGTGGACATCGCCGTCCGGCACGGCGTGAAGGTGATCTCCTGGACCTACAACGACCCGGTGGTGTGGCACGAGTTCGTGGTGGAGACGGCCGCCCTCGCCAAGGCGGCGGGAATCGTCAACCTCTACAAGTCCGCGTTCTTCATCAGCGGCGAGGCGATCGAGGAACTGATCCCGGTGATCGACATCTTCTCGGTGTCGATCAAGTCCCTGGACCCGAAGTACTACCGGAAGATCACCAAGGGCTGGCTGGAACCGGTCCTGGAGGGCACCGAGCAGGTGTTCCGGGCCGGGAAGCACGTCGAGGTCTCCACGCTGATGGTCACCGACCTCAGCGACGACGAGGCGACCGCCCGGGACATGGCGAGGTTCGTCGGCGAGCGGCTCAGCCCGGACGTGCCCACGCACTTCGTGCGCTTCCACCCGGACTACAAGATGACCAACACCATCCGCACCCCCGTCGACCGGCTGGAACGGGCCCGCAAGGTCGCCATGGACATGGGGCTCAACCACGTCTACCTGGGGAACGTGTACGACACGGAGTCGACCAACACCTGGTGCCACCGGTGCGGGCAGCTCCAGATCACCCGCTACGGCCTGAACGCCGACCTGGTCGGCCTGGACGCGGCCGGCGCCTGCATCGGCTGCGGCGCCCGCTCGCCGATCGTCCTGCTGCCCGACGCCCGCCCGCGCGCCCGGGTGCCGGAACTCCCCGCCGCCGAGGGCCTGGACCTGGCCCGCTTCGACTGGCACGGCGACGTCCGCGCCCTGCACGTCCAGGTGCGCAACACCTCCGCCGCGCCGGTTCGGGCCTACCACCGCCGCTACGGCGACCCGGCCGCGGAGCAGGGCTGGCAGGTCATCGACCTGGCCCCGCAGGAGAGCTTCCGGTACATCGCGGCCAAGAGCACGGCGGGCGAGGTCGGCGTCCAGGTGGCCGTACCTCCGCAGTGCACCTCCAGCCTCCACCAGGTCTTCGACCGCGCGCACTTCCCGACCGTGGAGGCCTCCGCCGGAACGCTGAACGAGGACGTCTCGCCGCTGCCGCTCTTCCAGCCCCGCGCCAGGTCATGACCGGGCCCGCGAGCGCGACGGAGCAGGCGGGTCCGATGCGGCACGGGACCGACTACCGCGTCCTGCCGTTCAGCGACGACCTGTCGGCCGTCCTCATCACCGGGAGCCACCGGCTGCTGCTCGCCCCGGCGGACACCGCCGAGCGGCTGGCCTCCGGCGTCGACCACCTGCGGCTGGACGAGCGGCGGGCGTGGGAGCGGTTGCAGGCCGGCGCCGCCACCGGCCGGGAGGCCAACCGCATCCGGCTCCGGGAGAGCGCGCTGTCCGACGGCGCCGACTTCGCGGTCAACGTCAACCTGACGAACGTGTGCAACCTCGCCTGCACGTACTGCTTCGCCGAGGGCGGGGACTACGGCCGGATCACCGAGGCGATGGGCGAGCACTCGATCGCCTGGATCTTCGACTTCATCCACCGTTACGCCGCGCCCGGGCAGCGGGTCCGCTTCGAGTTCTTCGGCGGGGAGCCGCTGGCGAACTTCACGGTGATCCGCAAGATCTGCGAACGCGCCCGCGACCTCGCCGGGCGCTCGGGCACCGAGTTCGTCCACCGGATCTCGACCAACCTCACCCTGATGCCCCAGGGCGTCGAGGAGCTGTTCCGCGACCACCGGTTCATCGTCTCGGTCTCGATCGACGGCGGCCGCGAGGTCCAGGACGCCAACCGCCCGTCCAAGAACGGGAAGGGCTCCTACGACCGGATCATCCGCAACCTGTTCCGGCTGCGCGAGGCGTGCGGCGACGACGTCACCCTGGTGGCCCGGATGACCATCGCGACGGCGCAGCCCAGCCTCACCGAGAGCGTGCTCGACCTGTGGGGGCTCGACCTCTTCGACTACTTCCAGATCTATCCGGGCGTCTACCCGGTGGAGCAGGGCACGACGGTGCCGATCGCCCTCACGCTGGGGGACCGGAAGCTGTCCGAACCGAAGGGCATCCAGTACATCAACCACTTCCTCCAGCCCGGCATCGTGGAGCAGTTCAAGGACTTCCTGGTCCACTACCCGCAGCTGTTCGCCCCCGACAACCGGTTCAAGGGCGTGCTGGAGTACGAGCGGGCCGTGCAGATGGTCACCGAGGGCGCGGCGGCGCTGGCGTTCTGCTCGGGCGGCCGGACGTACTACACGCACTCCCCGGACGGCAGCGTCAGCCCCTGCCACCGCCTGGTCGGCGACCAGGGCTTCGACGTGGGCACCGGGGCCGAGGGCCTCACCCGGGACCACCCCGAGTGGCGGCGCACCGTCGACGAGCACCGGGTGTGCGGGTCCTGCTGGGCCCGCTACCTGTGCGGCGGGGGCTGCCGGCAGGAGAACCACGTGGCCTCGGGCGACGTGAACGTCCTCAACACCGAGTCCTGCCAGTACCAGTTGATGCTCGCGGAGGAGGTCGTCAAGATGCTGGCCCGCTCCGCCGCCGACTACCGCGAGCGGTCGCGGGCGCGCTACGACGACCTCTTCGTCTCGTGCGGGCGCCCGGTGGTCCCCAACGACCGGCCGGACCTCGACGCGTCCGCCGACGTCCGTCCGTTCCAGGTCCTCTGCTGACGGCCTCCGCCCCCGGACCCGTCCACCACCACGCCAGGCCGGCCCCGACGAAGGAGCGACAGCAGATGGCCGAGAAGATCATCCGACGGAACATCCACACGTACCCGTTCAAATACCGGCACCACGAGTACGACGAGTACTTCCGCCCCGAGAACGCGGTGCTCTACCTGCACGTCCCGTTCTGCATCACCAAGTGCGGATTCTGCGACTACACCGTCTACATCAACCGGAACGAGCAGCACTTCGCCCAGTACGTCGACGTGCTCGAACGCGAGATCCGCGCCTTCGCCGCCAATCGGGCCTTCCCCGCGTTCCGGGTCGACGCGGTGTATTTCGGCGGCGGTACGCCGGGCATCCTCACCGGCGACCAGACGGCCCGGCTGCTGGACGCCTGCCGGGAATCGTTCGAATTCAACGAGGGCGCGGAGATCGGCCTGGAATTCGACCCCTCGACGGTCGACGAGGCCAAGATCGCGCGCATGCGGGAGGCCGGATTCACCCGGCTCAGCGTCGGGGTCCAGGCCTTCGACGACCGGCTGCTGGAGATCTGCAACCGCTCGCACGACCTCGCCACCGCCGAGCGCGCCTTCCGCACCGTCGTCGACGGCGGCTTCACGCACACCAACATCGACCTGATCTTCCCGCTGCCCGGCCAGTCCGTGGACGACTGGAAGCGCAGCGTCGACCGGGCCATCGAACTCGAACCGGCCTGCATCACGGCCTACGGCCTGGAGATCTGGCCCAAGACGGCGTTCCACTCGCTCATCACGTCCGGGAAGATGGCGCTCCCCTCGGCGCAGGACGAGCGCCGGATGTACGAGTACGCCATCGACGCGCTGGAGGCGGCGGGCTTCGCCCGACGCAGCTCGACCGGGTACTACCACCCCGACCGCTGCGCCGACTACTCGCGCTTCCTGGAGTACTACTGGCGGACCTGGCCGATGATCGGATTCGGCGTCTCGTCGAAGAGCGTGATCCACGACCGGCTGTTCGTCAACGTCAAGCCGCTCAAGAAGTACTACGAGATGGTTGGAAGTGGTCAAATCCCGCTGGATTTCGCCACGTACCTCACCAAGGAACAGGAAATGCGCCGCGTCATGATCCGCGGCCTCAAGATGTGCGAGGTCAACCGGCCGGACTTCCACGACCGGTTCGGCGTCACCATGGAGGCCGTCTTCGGGGCGGAGATCGAGCAGCTCGTCGACAAGGGATGGCTGGAGGAACGGGGCACGGACGTGTATGCGCTGACCAGGCTCGGTCAGTTGTTGTCGACCAATGTGTACGAGCTGTTCTACGCGCCGGAAGATCTCAGTCCCGCCGAAGGGGATGAGGTACGGTTCGGCATATCGGAGCTCGTCGAGTGACCTGATCGGCGGGTGTTGTGACGAGGGGCAGAGCGAATTGTCGCGCACGTGCTCGCACCAGGCCTTCCGCCGGGCCTTGAGCCGGGACTTCCACCGGGGCTTTCGCGGGGACTCCCGTGGGGACTTCCGCCCGGACTTCCACCGGACCGGAATGATCGCGGTGACCTGCGGGGGACCGCGGTGAACATCCTCCCCGCGTGGTTCGCCGGGCTCAGCCTCGGCTTCCTGGTCGCCCTGCCCCTCGGCCCCATCGGCCTGCTGTGCGTGCGCAGCGTCCTGCGCGACGGCTTCCCGACCGGCTGGGCGATCGGCCTGGGCGCGGCCCTGGTGGACATCGCCTACGCCGGCCTGGGCCTCGCCGGGGTCGGCAGGCTGCTGGACGTCCCCGCGCTGCGCACGGCCCTGGGGCTGGCCGGGGCCGCCGTGCTGGTGTACATCGGCGCGCGCTCGCTGCGCTCCGCCTTCCGGGTCCAGGCGGCCACCGAGGACGAGCGGAACCCCGAACTGGTCCGCCCGCTGGCGGCGTTCCGCACGGCGCTGGCGGCCACCGCCTCCAACCCGGCGACGATCGGCTACTGGGCCGCCGCCTTCGCCGCGGCCACGGCGGCGAACGTCACCGGGACGCTGCCCGCCTCGGTGTCCATGCTGGTCGGCGTCGGCTGCGGCACGCTCCTGTGGTTCACCCTGCTGAGCACGGGCGTGGTGGTGTTCCGCCGGCGCTTCAGCGCCCGGCTGCTGAAGGGCGTCGACCTGGTCGCCGGGATCGGGGTCATCCTCTTCGGCGGCTTCCTGGCCTACCAGTCGCTCGCCTGAACCGGCCGCGGTGACGGCGTCGGGCGGCGGCTGACCGAGGCCCTTCGCCGAACTCCCAGCCGTTTGGCGGGAGTTCGGCGGCGGGCCCCGGCTTCCGAACAGCCCGGTGTCCGCGCCGCCGCCCGCCTCCGCGCCTCGGGGACGGCAGCGGGCCGGACGCCCGTCCCCCTGGAGGAACCGATGGCGTCCCACCGTCCCCCTGGCGTCGATCCGAACGGAAAACCTTGGCGGCTGGGGGAGTTACTTCCCAGGGCGCTGGTGTACCTGGCCGGCTGCGTGGTCTTCTCGACGGGCGCCCACTTCTTCATCCAGTCCGATCTGGGCACCGACCCGCTCGACGTCTTCTCGCTGGGCGTGCTCAAGCACCTGCCGCTCACCATCGGCCTGTGCCAGGCGGCCGTCGCGGTGGTGTGCATCGGCGCGTGGGCGGCGTGGAACCGCAAGCGCCCGGTGGTCTCGCCCTTCGTGACCTTCTTCCTGTGCGGCAGCCTGATCGACCTCTTCCAATGGCTGCGGCCTGCCGCCTGGTTGGGGCTGAGCAGCTACCCGCTGATGCTGCTCGGCGCGCTGCTGTGCGCCTACGCCTCGGCGCTGATCATCATGAGCGGCTTCGGCATCCGGGCCATCGACTTGCTGGCGATCACCATCCGGCACCGCTGGACCTGGCCGTTCTGGTGCGCGAAGGGGCTGATCGAAGGGGTGCTGCTGCTCTGCGGCTGGCTGCTGGGAGGCCCGGTGGGCATCGGCACGGTGGCCTTCCTGGTCTTCGTGGACCTGCTCATCGAGCCCTTCGTCCGGTTCAACCGGCGCTTCCTCGACATTCCGGACCACGGCTTCGCGGTCGCCCTGGCCGTGCCCTGACCGGCGCCGGTCCGTCCGCTCCGGCGGCGGTCCGGCCCGCTCCGGCGTCGGCCGGTGGCGGACCGGCTGCCGGAGTACCGTGGAAGGGGTCGAGGCACCGCCGCCGTCGGCGGTTGCCGCAGGTGTCCTCGACCCGTGGCGAGCCCGGCGGCCCGGGCCTTTCGGAGGCGGTGGTGGCCGGTGACCGTCCACGGTGCAGGTGCGGCGGACGTGGTGCGACGTGGTGCGACGCGGGGACCGGAGGCGCCGGTGGCGCGAGAGAGCATGCCCGCGGTCGACGACTCCCGGCAGAGCCCGGTCGGAGCCGTCGGCAAGGTGACGGTGCCCATTCCGGCGGGCGGCCCGGGCGAGGTCCTGGTCGCCCTCCGGGGTGGTTCGGAGGTGTTCGCGGCCTGGTGCTCGGAGCCGGTCGGCCGGGACGTCCGGGTGGTCGTGGTGGACGCGATCTCGGCCCGCTCGGTGATCGTCGAGCTGCTGCCGCCCTAACCGCGGTTTCGGATCCCAGCTGGTCAGGTGGTCGGTCATGTTCTTCTGGCACGTTCCCGCACCCAACGAGGCGATGCTCATCTCCGGGTCCAAGCACCAGGCGCAGGACACCCAGTTCCGCATCGTCACCGGGCACGGCAGCCTCGTCCTGCCGGTCAAGCAGAAGGTCCGCATGCTCTCCCTGGCCCTGCGGGAGGCGGAGATCGCCGAGGACTGCGTGACCCAGCAGGGGATCCGGCTCACCGTGCGCGCGGTCTGCGTGTTCAAGGTCGGCGACGACGCCGTGTCGATCGCCAACGCGGCCCGCCGCTTCCTCTCGGAACAGGACCAGATGGAGGAGCTCGTCGGCCGGATCTTCGCCGGCCACCTGCGCTCGATCATCGGCGGGCTGACCGTCGAGCAGATCATCCGGGAGCGCAGCCGGGTCGCCCAGGAGGTGATGGCGGGCAGCCACGGCGAGATGGAGAAGCTCGGCATCGTGGTCGACGCGCTGCAGATCCAGGAGATCGAGGACTCGACCGGGTACATCGACAACCTGGCCGCGCCGCACGCGGCGGCGGTCGCCAGCCAGGCCCGGATCGCCCAGGCCAAGGCGGACCAGGAGGCCACCGAGCGGGAGCAGCAGGCGGCCGCGCTGAAGGCCGAGTACGAGCGGAACACCGCGATCAAACGGGCCGGGTTCCTCGCCGAGACCGAGCAGTCCAGGGCCCGGGCCGCCCAGGCCGGGCCGCTCGCCGAGGCCCGGGCCTCCCAGGACGTCATCGAGGAGCAGACCTCGCTCGCCCAACGCCGGGCCGCGCTGGCCGCCCAGCAACTGGAGGCCGAGGTGCGGCGCCCGGCGGACGCCGAGGCCTACCGGCAGCGGACGCTGGCCGAGGCCGCCCGTGACCGGGTGAAGTTCGAGGCGGACGGCAGCGCCTACAGCGAGCGGGCGCTCGCCCAGGCGCAGGCGGACGCCAACACCGCCCGGGCCGACTCCCTGCGCGGCGGCAACCAGGAGCTCATCGCGGCCAACCGGATCGTGGAGAACCTGCCGGCCCTCGCCGACGCGGCGGCCCGTGGCATGTCGGGAGCGGAGCTCACCGTCCTCAACGGCAGCGACGGGGTCAACCAGATGGCGGCGGGCATCGTCAGCCAGGGCCTCGCCATCCTGCACTCGCTCCAGCACTCGACCGGCCCGTTCGGCGACGGCAAGTCCAAGCCCCGCTTCCCGGAACGGACCTGAGGCGCGCCGGGGCCTGCGGGCCGGGGCGTCAACGGGCGGCGACGAGGCCGTCCACCAGGGCCCGCAGGCCGTCCAGGTAGGTGTCGTCGGTGGTCAGCGCGGCCCAGCGGTCCGCGACCTGTGCGAGGCGGGGGAGTTCGTCCGGGTCGAGGCCGCCGAACACCTGCTCCCGGTAGGTGGCGCGCTCGTCGTCCGCGCGCCGCCGGGCCGCCGCCGCCCGGACCACCAGCTCGCCGGCGGTGTAGTACCAGATCGTGCGGTACCCCTGTACGGCGCGTTCCGGTGTGAGGCCGCACGCGGTGAGGCCGTCGACGATCTGCTCGACGAACCACAGCGCGGACGCGGACATCAGGTCGTCGGCGGTCAGCACCTCGACGATCCAGGGGCAGCCGGCCAGCGCCTCGTGGATCGCGGCGGCGGACCCGACGACGCGGTCGCGCGGGTCGGCGGGCAGCTCGGGCCGGCGCAGTGTCCGCGCCGCGTAGTCGTCCAGCAGCAGGACGAGCAGTTCCTCCTTGTCGCGCACGTGGTGGTAGAGCGCCATCGGCGTACTGCCGACCTCGGAGGCGAGGCGGCGCATGGTCAGCCGGTCCACGCCCTCCTCGGTCACGATCCGGCGGGCCGCCTCGACGACCTGCTCACGGGAGATGCGGGGCGGTCGGCCCGAGGTCCTGCGCGGTGCGGTCGGCATGGGTCCATCATTCCCCAGGGGTCGACAGCGGCGGTCGTGCGGGGTTAGTTTTCTTACGCGTATAGAAATTGCTGACCGGAAGGAACGCCACCATGACGCCCACCGTCGTCGACCTGTTCGCCTCGGCCCTGCACTTCCACCCCGACGGCGAAGTCCGAGCCGCCGGGCGGCAGATGGCCGGCGGCGCGCCGGGCACCTGGCACCTCGGCGCCTTCCACGTGGAGACCGACGCCGACGTCCACGCCGACCACTGGGAGATGCACCCGGAGGCCGACGAGGCGGTGTGCTGCCTCACCGGCGGCGCGCGGCTCCACCTCCGCCCCGCGGACGGGGACGGGCGCGGCGCGGGGGGAGGCGCCGACGAGATGGTGCCGCTGCCCGCCGGCAGCGCCGTGGTCGTCCCCCGGGGCCGCTGGCACCGCCTCGAACTCGACGGCCCCAGCGACCTGATGTCGCTCACCCTGCGCCACGGCACCCGGCTCGAAAAGCGCACCGACACCCCCTGACCGCGGGCGCGGCCCGGTGGCACCGCCGCCGGGCCGGTCAGGACTCCCCGCTCCACGACCGCCAGAGCGCCGCGTACCGCCCGCCGGCGGCGACCAGCTCGTCGTGGGTGCCCAGCTCGACGATGCGGCCCGCCTCCATGACGGCGACCCGGTCCGCGTCGTGCGCGGTCTGGAGCCGGTGGGCGATGGAGATGACCGTGCGGTCGGAGCGCACGGCCGCCATCGCCCGCTCCGCCTGCCGGGCCGTGGTCGGGTCGAGCAGGGAGGTCGCCTCGTCCAGGATCAGGGTGTGCGGATCGGCCAGCTGGACCCGGGCTAGGGTGAGCTGCTGGGCCTGCGCGGCGCCGAGTTCGGTCCCGCCGGTGCCCAGGAGCGAGTCCAGCCCGTCCGGGAGGTCGCGCACCCAGTCCGCCTCCACCAGGGCGAGCGCGGCCAGGACCGCCGCGTCCTCGGCGTCCGGGGCGGCCAGCGTCATGTTCTCCCGGAGCGTCCCCATGAAGACGTGGTGCTGCTGGGTGATGAGGACGACGCGGTTGCCCAGCTCGCCCGCCGCGGCGAGGTCCGCGACCGGCACGCCGCCGACCAGGATCCGCCCCGCGTCCGGGGCGTCGACGCCGGCGAGCAGCTTGCCGAGGGTCGACTTGCCGGCGCCGGACGGGCCGACCACGGCCAGCCGCTCGCCCGGCCGGACCACCAGGTCGACGTCCGTCAGCACGTCGTGCGAGCCGGTGTAGGAGTACCGCACGCCGATGGCCTCGATCCGGTCGTCGGCGGGGCGCGGGCCGGTGGCCGGCGGCTCCTGCGACACCAGGCCGACGCCCTTGATGCGGGCGAACGACGCACCGCTGCTCTGCAGTTGCTCGACCCAGTTGAGCGCCCGGTCCAGCGGGTCGACGAGCTGCCACATGTAGAGGCCGCCCGCCACCACCGCGCCCAGCGTCACCGAGCCGTGGAGGTAGCCGAGGCCGCCCACCAGCAGGATGAGGGCCGTCGGCAGCGCGTGCGCGAACTCGGTGACCGGGAACAGCACGGTCCGCAGGAACAGGGTGCGCACCCGGGCCCGGTAGGCGGTGTCGACGGCCCGGTCGACCACGCCGTCCTGGCGCGCCCCGACCCCGTACGCCTCGATGGTCCGGGCGCCGTGGGCGGTGGAGTCGAGGACCTCGGTGACCCCGCCCGCCGCGGCCCCCTCGGCGAGGTAGGCCTCCCGGGCCCGGGACAGGTACCAGCGGCTCACCGCCCAGACGATCGGCAGGCCCACCAGGGCGCAGAGCCCGATCAGCGGGTCGAGCAGGAACGTCGCGGTGAGGATGACCAGCACCTGGACGACGGCGATGAAGACGTCCGGGGCCGCGTTGCGCAGGGTGGCGGCCACGGTGCCCACGTCCAGCGAGGAGCGGGTCACCAGGTCGCCGGCGCCGACCCGTTCCGCGTACCGCCCGGGCAGCGCGAGCGTCCGCTCGACGACCTCCTCGCGGAGCCGGGCCAGGGCGCGTTCGCCGAACCGGTGGGAGAGGTGGCGGGCGTAGCGGGTGAGCACCAGCTGGGCGAGGGCGAACCCCAGGACCGCCGCGGCGAAGCCGTCCACCTGGCCGACCGTCAGCTCGCCGTTCTCGACCCGGGTGACGATGCGGCCCAGCAGCCACGGCCCGGCGACGCCCGCGAGGGCGGCGAGGCAGGTGAGGGCGACGATCGCGCCCATCGCCCGGCCGTCGTCCGCCAGCAGGCGCCAACTGGCCCGGCGCACCGTCGTGGTGTCGGCGACCGGGAGGCGGTGGGGGGCGTGGCGGTCGTCGGGGCCGTCGGGGCCGTCGGGGTCGCTCATCGGGCCAGTCCTTCCTCGGTGTCCGCGGCGACGCTCCGCGGGTGGTCGTCGGTCGTGACGCTCGCGGGGCGGTCGGCGCCTGCCGGGATGGTCCGCGGGCGGTCGTCGGTCGCGGCGCCCGCCGGGCGGGCGCCGGTGCTGCCGCGGAACACCAGCGCCGCGTAGCCGGGGTCGCGGGCCAGCAGCTCGCCGTGGGTGCCGGTGGCCCGGACCTTGCCGTCCACCAGGTGGACCACCTCGTCGGCGCGGCCGAGTACCAGGGGGGAGGTGCTGACGACCAGGGTGGTCCGGCCGCCGCGTACGGCGCCGATCCGGGCCGCCACAGCCGCCTCGGTGAGCGCGTCCAGCGCCGAGGTGGGCTCGACCAGCAGCAGTATCTCGGGATCGGCCAGCAGCGCGCGGGCCAGCCGCAGCCGTTGGCGCTGCCCGCCCGAGACGTTGCCGGCGCGGTCGTCGAGCGGCGCGTCCAGGCCGCCCGGCAGGGCGTCGACGATGTCCTCGGCCGCGGCGGCGTGCAGGGCGCGCCGCAGTTCCTCCTCGATGCGGTCGCCGCGGATCGACACCGCGGAACGGAGCGTGCCGCCGAACAGGTACGCGTCGTCGTCCGACACCAGGACGTGGCGCCGCAGCTCGGCGGGTACCCAGTCGGACAGCCTGGTGTCGCCCCAGGTGGCGTCCGAGTCGGTGTAGCCGGCCAGTCGCTCGACGACGGCCCGGGCCTCCTCGGGCCGGGCGGCGGCCAGCGCGGTGAGCCGCCCGGGCCGCAGCAGCAGGCCGGAGTCGGGGTCGCTCAGCACCGCCGGCGCTTCCGGCGGGTCCGTCAGTGTCCGGCTGCGCGTCGAATCCGGCCGCAGCGCCAGGATGTCGGTGACCCGGCGGGCGGAGACCAGCCCGCGCGGCAGGTCGTCCGCGCCCTCGATGAAGGCGGAGACGGGCACCAGCAGGGCCGCCACGTAGCCGTAGACGGAGACGAGTTCACCGACCGTGATCGAACCGGCGGCCGCCATCCGGGCGCTGAGCCAGGTCACCACGGCCAGGAAGACCACCGGCAGGCAGGCGCCGAGCGCCTGCACCCAACTGGTGAACGAGGCCACCCGGTAGCCGAGCGGCACGAGGGCCTGCGAGCGCTCCCGGTAGCGCCGGGCGAACATCGGCTTGCCGCCGATGCCGTTCAGCACGCCCAGCCCGGCGACCAGGTCGCCGGCCAGGGCCGTCAGCGCCCCCTGCTGCTCGCGGTAGCTTCCCTCGGCGCCGTGCAGCTTCCCCAGCAACGGGCCGACGGTGAGGGCCAGCAGCGGCACCCCGAGGAGGATCACCGCCGCGAGCAGGACGGAGATCCGGACCAGCAGGACGGCGGTGGCGAGGTAGGCGATGACCGCGCCGACGCCGGGCCCGGTGATGGTCAGTGTCTGCGCGATCCGGCCGATGTCGCCGGCCTGGAGGTGGGTCAGCTCGCCGGCCGACACCTGGCGCGGCAGCGTCGTCCCCAGCCGGTTGACGTGCCGGGCGATGACCTGGACGGTGCGGTACGCGGCGTCCACCCGGATGAAGGTCATGGTGCGGTGCCGCAGGATCCCGAGGACGGCGATGAGCGCGCCGACCGCGAGGACGGCCGACACCCAGAAGACCAGCGCGCCGCTGTCGCGGGCCCGGAGGCCCTCGTCGATCGTCCTGGACATCAGGTAGGGCGGCAGCATCAGGGCGCACATCCACAGGCTGCCCCAGGTCGCGCCGAGCAGTACGCGGCCGCGCTGCCTGCGCACCAGCCACCAGAGGAAGCGCAGCGGACTCCGGTGGTCCGGCACCCCGGGATCGCGGTAGGGGACCCGGCGCGCACCCGCGGGCAGGTCCGGTCCGGCGCCGGTCATCCCGCCTGCCCTCGGACGGGCCCCCGAGCCGCGAACTGGTCCAGGATTCGCTGATGTCTCATTCCCGGAGTCTGGCAGACCGCCCCACCACGGAACTGACGCACCCACAGGTCGGGGGGCGGCGGGCCTGCCGCCCCCCCCCCCCCCCCGCGCGCAGCCGGCGGCCGGGGGCCGCCAGGTTGCGGGGCGGCAGGGCTCAGGCGATGCCGCGCGGGTTGAGGACGGTGAAGCGCCAGCCGCCGTCGGCGTCGCGGCGGGCGATGTTGGCGGTGGTGCCGGTGGGGGCGATCCGCTCGCCGTCGGGGCCGTCGATCTCCAGGGTCCAGTCGGTGACCAGGAGGGCCGTGTCCGCGCCGATGACCTTGTGCCGCGGGACGTTCGTCAGCCTGCCGCGGGCGGCGACGGTTCCGCCGATCTCCGCACGCAGTGCTTCGACGCCGGTGAGGAGCTCGCCGGCCACCGTGCGCATGGCGGCACCTTCGGCGAACAGGGCCAGCACGTCGTCGACGTCTCCGGCGTTCAGCGCGTCCTGGAACACGGTCGGCAGCTGCGTGGGGTCGGTGATGACAGGGAGCATGGTGAGAGGTCCTCAGGTCGGGAACGGGTGGTGGTGACGGCCCTTCGGCGCGGCGCCCGGTGCGGTGCTCGCTGTGCTGCCGGGCGTGGCGCCCGGTGCGGCGCCCGCTGCGGTGTTCGCTGCGGTGCCCGCCGTTCGCCCGTGACTCCACGATGCCGCCGCAGCCACCCCTCGGGCGAGGTAGAGTCGGGACTCGACATGGTCGAAAGTGGACAGCGCGACGTCGTCGACATCGCCTACGACAACCCCGACCGCTTGCGGACCGGCATTGAGGTGCTGACCTTCGACGCGCTGAAACCGCGCCTGAAGAGCGCGGTCGCCCGCCGGCCGAGCCGCCTGGACTTCCACCAGCTCATCCTGGTGCGCGGCGGCGAGGGCACCGCCATGGTCGATTTCGTCACCTACCCGTGCACCCGCGGCACACTGCTGCACCTGCGGCCCGGCCAGGTGCAGCGCCTGCCCTCGGACGCGAACGGCCACCCCGCGGACCTTGACGCCGTCCTGCTGCTGTTCACCGCCGACTTCCCGCCGCCGCTGCCCGCGACGCAGCAGATGCTCGACGGGTTCGGCCCCGTCGCACGGCTCCTGCCGCCGGCCGAGCTCGACGCCTTCGACCGCGCCGTGACGGAACTGGACACGGAGTACCGGAGGCTGCGGGACGGGCAGGCCCCCGGCCCGACAGCGCCCGTCGATGCCGATGCCGATGCCGATGCCGATGCCGATGCCGATGCCGATGCCGGTGCTGATGTCGATGCCGAGCTGACCGGAGTGCTGCTGTGCCAGCTCCTCGGCGCGCTGCTCATCCGCATGGCGCGCCTCCCGGACCCGGCCGGACGCCCCGCCCTCTCCCCGCCCGGTGCCGGGGTCTACCCCGCCTTCCGCCGCGAACTGGAACGCTCCTTCGCCGCCACCCGCTCCGTCGAGGACTACGCCGCGCGGCTCGGCTACTCCCCGCGCACCCTGACCCGCGCCTGCCTGGCCGCCACCGGCCGCAGCGCCAAGCAACTCGCCGACGCCCGCGTCGCCCTACAGGCACAGCGGCTGCTCGCCCACACCGACCTGCCCGTGGCCGCGATCGGTCGCGCGCTCGGTTTCACCGAGGCCACCAACTTCGGCAAGTTCTTCGCCCGCGAGACCGGCCGCACCCCGGGCGACTTCCGCCGGGCCCAGCGATGATTCCACCCCGCCCAGCGGTGACGGGGCCTGCGATCCTCATGACCGATACACGGATGAGACGCGCTCCACACGGGAACCTGACGTGACCGATGGACGGATGAAACGCCTCCTCGACAGGAACCTGACATCCCGCTCCTACCGTGCGACGCATGCCACCTACCTATGGCCAGACCAGCAGTCAGCACAACCGGAACCACGACCGGGCCCGCGGCCGAGCGCGCGGCCGAGTCCTCCTGACCGCCCTCGTGGTGGCCGCCGGCCTCGCGCTGGCGGCGCCCGCAGGGGCCGCGCCGCAGGACGGGGCCGCCACCAGCCAGGTGGCCGTCCACCCGGAGGCGGTCACGCCCGCGCAGCAGCAGGCCGTCCTGGACTACTGGACCCCGGAGCGGATGGCCGCCCTGACCCAGCCGTCCTCCGGCAACCCGCCCAAGAGCGGCCCCGACGGGGCTCCGTGGACCGGCTCCGCCACCCTGAGCAAGACGGTGGGCCGGCTCTTCTTCACCGACCACGGCGAGGACGGGAGCTGCACCGCGACCGTCGTCGACAGCGCCAACCGCAGCACCGTCGTCACGGCGGCGCACTGCGTCAACAACACCGACCTGCTCGGTGAGAACAACGAGTGGCTGACGAACTCGATGTTCGTCCCCGGCTACCACGACGGCACCGCCCCGTACGGCACGTTCGTCGCCCGCACCGGGGTCGTCCACGCCACCTGGCTCCTCAACGACCAGCAGGACGGCAAGTACTCCGCCTACGACCAGGCGTTCCTGGTCCTGAACGGCAACGCCGAGGGCAAGCGGGTCCAGGACGCCGTCGGCGCCGCGCAGCGCATCGGCTTCGACCGGCCGGGCAGCGCGAAGGTCCACCAGTTCGGCTACCCGCGTGCGGCGTCGGGCGATCCCGCGCGCCAGGGCCTGCCCGAATACACCGGGGCCCGGCTCGCCTACTGCGCGGGGCAGACCCGCGAGCACCCCGGCTTCCCTGGCCACCCGGTGCCCCCGGGTGAGTGGGGCGCCCCCTGCGTGATGGGCGGCGGTTCCAGCGGCGGCCCCCGGATCGCCGACTTCGACCCGTCCTCGGGGATCGGCACCGTGGTGGGCGACAACACCCAGGGCCCGTCCTTCGACTCCTCGGGCCGGGTCTGCGACTTCGGCGACACCTCCTGCACCCGGCACCTGGTCGGCCCGCAGTTCACCTCCGCGATCACGAAGCCGCTGTACAAGGCGGCCGAAAGCGCCTGGATCGCCGGTTGACACCGCCTGGTGGGGGCGGTCGGTGGAACTCCACCGACCGCCCCGACCAGGTCACCTTTGGGGTGCGGCGCCGTCCACGCCCACCACCAGCCAGTGGGACGGAAGGTCGATCCGGCTGCCGTCGGGCGCGAACTCGGTGAGGAACAAGGGCAGTTCGCCGGAGGCGAGGACGGTGAGCCCGGCGGTGCGGAACAGCTCGCCGAAGGCCGAGTCGACGACCTCGGCGGGGGCGAGGCCGTGCTCGAAGACGGGGCGCAGCTTCGGGGGAGGGCCCTGCGGGCTCTGGGCGAGGCCGGCCAGGACGGCCTTCGCCGACGAGGACAGCTCGACGACGAACGCCCGGCCGCGACCCCCGACCAGGGTGGCGATGGCGTCGGCGACCGGCTGGCGGTCGGCCGGCTCGGACTGGTGGATCAGGCCGCGCACATACACGTTGGCATCGCCGAGCCGGGCGTGCAGCTCCCGGACGCCCGGCCCGTCGGTGGCATCGAGCTGGGTGAACTCGGCCCGCCCGTCCGGATGCTGGGTGCGGGCGAGCCCCACGGCGGCGGTGGACAGGTCGACCCCGAGGACGCGGCCGAAGCGCTCGGCGAGGAAGCGGGTCTGGGTGCCGTTGCCGCAGCCGACGTCGACGACGGGCAGCGCCGGGTCGGCGAGGTAGGGGTCGAACAGCGCGAGGTGCACGCTCGCGGTGAGCGCCGGCTCCGCGTCCCAGATCACCGCGCCGGCCTCCGCCGGTGCGTCGCGCCAGAAGCCCTCCCAGGCGTTCAGGTACCGACTCGACACGGGCATGGCGGAGAACCTCCCAGCTGGTGGAGCACGGTGTCGGGATCGGCCCCGGACGGCGAGCGGCGCGTGGAGGCGCATAGGGAATCCGCGAAGGCCTGCGCCCCCGGCTTTCCCTGAACCCCCGAGCTGCGCGCAGCTCCGCCCGACCGGACGGCCGATGACGGTCAGTCACGCTAACGACCCCGGCGGGCGAGGCCGGCCGCGAGTCACCCGAATGCGGTAATTCCGAGCGAAGTTCGCCCGAACGGCCGCCCCGCCGTGCGAGCGCGTCGCGGTGACCCCGCAGGGGCGGTGACCCCGCAGGGTCGGTGCGAGGCTCAGCCGGTCACGCTCGCGGGGGTGGCGGCGAGGTCGCGGACCGTGTCGGCGATGGCGTGGAAGTCCTTGCGCAGGATCTTGGAGTGGTTGCTCGCGACCTTCGTGCTGACCCGGATGTTCGGGTTGCGGGCGAGCACCGGGTCGAGGTTGGTGCGGATCTGTTCCATCAGCTTCGCCTCGCCGCCCAGGTTGCCGCCCGAGGCGACCACGTACCGGACCGGTGCGGTCACCCGGTCGAAGACCGGGTCGAGGGCGGCGGGCGCGCAGAGCTCGTTGATTTCGAGGTTGATCTCGGCGTGCTGCTCGGCGCTCATCCGCGCGGCCATGCCGAGTCGGCGGGCGATCGGGAACAGCGGGCTCAGCCGGCGGAACAGCTTGCGGACCTGCTCCCGGGTGGCGTCGTCGAGCCACTCGTGCGGGAACGCGCCGTCCACGGACACCGCCCCGAGGACGCGGTCCGGGTGCCGGGCGGCCCAGTGCACCGCGAGCATCGCGCCGTAGGACCAGCCCACCAGGATCGGCCGGTCCACGCCCCTCGCGGCGAGGACGGCGTCGACGTCGCGCAGGCACGCTTCGAACGAGTAGTCCGCCGAGCGCTTCGACTTGCCACGGGCGCGCTCGTCGAAGGTGATGTGCCGGTAGTCGTCGCCGAGGTCGGCGATGACGCGCCGCCAGTGCGACTGGTCGGCGTAGGAGCCGTTGAGGTAGACCACGGGACGGCCGGGCCCGCCGGTGTCGGTCACGGCCAGGGCGGTGTCGTCGACGGAGACCATGCCGGTCCAGGCGGGCTGCTCGATGGTCATGGTGTGCCTTCTTCCGGGTGCGGGTGCGGGTGCGGGTGCGGGTGCGGGGGTGGCGGGTTGCCGAGGGCCGCTCTGCTGCGGTTCGTTGTTTCTGATGATGGAAACGCTACGTTGCCTTCACGGATGGCGGCAACCAGTTCGTTGCTCGTAATCAGCATTGGTGCAGGTGAAGACGCGATTATCGTTGCAGTGGCCTTGAATTTAACGCAACGTCAGCCACTGTGTTCGTTGCACTGGAATGGGAGTGAACGCTATGGTGAGGGCATTCGGGGAAGCGTGAAGGGAGAATCGCGGTGCCGGGAGGCAGGCTCACTCAGCAGGAACGCCAGCAGATCGCGCTGGGGATGGCCGACGGCCTCGCCTACGCGGAGATCGCCAGGCGTCTCGACCGCCCCACCTCGACGGTCACGCGCGAGGTGATGCGCAACGGCGGCCCCACCGCCTACCGTGCCGACCTGGCCCACCGGGCCACCGAACGCCGCCGCGCCCAGCGGCGCAGGCCGGCCGCGCCCCGGGGGCCGGAGGCGCCCCCGCAGGCCCACGGGCGCGATGCCGAGGCCGTGCGCGAGTACCAGGAGACGTACACCACCGTCCTGATGGCCTCCGGCATGCCCAAGATGACGGCCCGGGTGCTGGCCTGCCTCACCCTCACCGACAGCGGCAGCCTCACCGCGTCCGAACTCGCCCGGCACCTCCAGGTCAGCCCGCCGTCGATCTCCAAGGCGATCGCGTTCCTCGACGGCCAGGGCCTCGTCCGCCGGGAGCGCGACGAGCGCCGCCGCGAGCGCTACGTCGTCGACGACGACGTCTGGTACCAGTCGATGATGGCCAGCGCCCGCGCCACCGCCCACCTCGTCGAGGTCGCGCGGCAGGGCGTCGGCGTCCTCGGCCCGCAGACCCCGGCCGCCACCCGCCTGGAGAACATCGCCCGTTTCGTCGACTTCGTCTCCGAGAGCATCGTCCGCGCGGCGGAGCAGGCCCGCGAGATCCTCCACGCGAAGCCCGAGGCGACCCCGTCCGGACCGGCCGCTCCGCGTCCGGACCACGGATAGCCGGCGGTCACCGGGAGGCGGCGCGGTAGGCGCGGCGCCAGGGGCCCGGGTCCGCGCCGAGGGCCTGGACGATGTCGGAGAGCAGTTCGACGTCCAGGCGTTGGCGTCCGCTGCGGAAGCAGTCGTAGACGGTGATCCGCCCGGGTGTGCGTTCCCCGGCCGGGACGCCGCGGGCTGCCCGGACGGAGCTGATCCGCCGGACGATGGTCGAGTAGGAGGGGCTGCCGGCCTCCTGCCTGAGCAGGGTGAGGGACTCGGCGAGCGCGTCCAAGGAGTGCGAACGGGCTAGCGTCGCAGCGGAGTTGACCTCGGCGGCCCGGCAGGAGCACGGGGCCGCCGTGGTGCGCATAGGTGACCAGGTCAACGCTCTGTCCTCCCCCCGCCGGGCCTGCGTGAACAGCCTCTTCGCGCCGGGGGTTCCTGTCAACTGAGGTGAATCAAATGGCGAAATCCATACACTCCCGTTTGTTCGGGATCGTTCGGAAAGCTGCCCAGGCCCTCAACTCCGCTGCCAGGATGGCCGCATTCCGCAGTGACACGACGTCAGAGAGGGAGGTGTCGGACCTCATGAAGTCCGCCCGAAAGATCGTCTCAGCCCTGGCACTCGCGATCGGCCTGAGCGTCTCGTTGCCCGTCGCCGCCGCGCAGGCCGACCCCGCCAATCCGCAGCCCTACGCCTACGGTTACCTCGCCGCGCTCGCCCGCCCGGCCAACGGCGGCCCCAACGGCACCTACTACTGCATGGACGAGTACCGGCAGACCAACGGCGACGGCCGGCCGGTCGTCCTGCGGCCGTGCGACGGCTCCTGGAACCAGTTCTGGTTCGTCTCGGAGGACGGCCTCATCCACAGCACCAACGACGGCCGCTGTCTGTCGGGCCACGTCCCGAGCGGCCCGTCCGACAGCCCGGGCGCCACGGCGGTGGGGTGCAACGGGGGCGACCCGAAGCAGCGTTGGACGTTCGGCACCGACCGCGGCGTGTGCAACGCCGTCGGTGCCTGCCTGACCTACGTCGGCAACCAGGGCCCGCGGAACTCCTACGGACTCTGGACGCTGGGGCGGAACGCGAGCATGGGGCAGACCCAGGAGTTCGACTGGCACCACTCCGACAGCGACCGTCCGATCAACCCCAACATCTAGACATCTGGGCCCTGTCCGGGGACCGGCGTGGCCGGGGTCGAGGCGGTGATCGCCTCGGCCCCGGCCGAACGGGGGGCGCCGGTCACCAGACGCGGCGGTCGGCGGGGGTGCCCAGGCCGGTGCGGAGGTGGCGGACGAGGCTGCGCCGCAGCTCGCGGTCCTGGTCGGTCTCGACGGGGAGGTCGAGCTGGACGATGTCCACGCCGGCCGAGCGGAGCAGGCCGATGCGGGCGGCGACGGTGGCGGGGGAGCCGGCGTACGCGGCGGTGAGCGAGCGGCGGATGTAGGCGGCGACCTGCTCGTCGCCCCGGGAGGGGTCGGAGCGGCCGCGCTCGCGGTCGCGGTCGAGCTGGACGGCTTCCGTCCAGGGTCCGCCGCCGCCGGAGGTGAGGCGGAGGGCGTCGCGGCGCAGCCGGCGGACGCGGTCGCGGGCCGCCTCGTCGGTGTCGGCGAGGACGACGGTGACGTGCCGCCAGATCCGCAGGGTCCGGCCGTGCGCGGCGGCGGCGGTGCGGACCTGGGCTATCCGCCGACGGGTGTCCGGCAGCGGCAGCGGGCTGACGGCGTAGACCTCCGCGTAGCGGGCCGCCAGGTCGAGGCCCTGCGGTGACGAGCCGCCGAAGGAGAGCAGCTCGCCGCCGGGTCTGGGGTGCAGGCCGGGCCGGGCGGCGGACACGGTGTAGAACTCGCCCTTGTGGTCGATGTCCTGGTCGGCGGCGAGGTAGCGGGTGAACAGGTCGAGGTACTCGTCGGCCCTGCGGTAGCGCTCCTGCTTGTCCAGGAGGTCGCCGTCGCGGGCCGTGTCGTGGTCGCTGGAGCCGATGATGACGTGGGCCGCCGCCCGCCCGCCGGAGAGGCGGTCCAGGGTCGCGAGGGAGCGGGCGGCGACGGTCGGCGCGGTGGTGCCGACCCGGTGGGCGACCGCGATGCGGAGCCGTGTGGTGGCGGCCAGGGCCCAGGAGGCCACCAGCCACGGGTCGGGCCACGAACTGGACTGCACCACCAGGGCGCTGTCCAGCCCGTCCTCCTCGTTCTCCCGCGCGGTGCGGGCGACGTACGCGGGGTCGGCGGTGCGGTCGCGGCCGTCGGGGGCCCAGCGCAGGGCCTGGCGTTCCTGCGCGGTGTGGCCGGGAACGGGTGCGGCGCGGACCCCGCCGCGGATTTCGAGTGGCACGGCTCTCCTCCGGTCGTGAGCGTCGTGAGGGTGGCAGGGGATGGGGACGGGTGGGGCGCGACGGTCAGAGGGCGGCCGGCCCGAGCCGGGCCAGGGTGTCGAGCAGCTTGGCGCGGCTGACGAACACCTCGGGCGGCAGCGACACGTACAGCTGGATGGTGGTGACGCCGGGGCGGTGGTAGGCGAGGATGCGCTCCCGGCACTCCTCCGGCGAGCCGCTGATGAACAGCCCGTCGACGACCTCGTCGGGCAGCGCCTTCTGGGCGCCCTCCGGGTCGCCGGCCGCCCAGAGGCGGTGGGTCTCGGCGAGGAGTTCGCCGTGGCCCAGCCACTCGTGGAACTTGCGGTACGGCTCGCGGTTGAGGATCCAGGCGAGGAACGGCCGGCTGGCGCGGTGGGCGTAGTCGGTGTCCTCGGTGGGGCAGACGAAGACCTTGACGACCAGTTCCTTCCCGGGCGGCTGCGGGCCGACGGCGTCCAGGATCTTCGGCACGTCGTGCGGGAACAGCAGGTTGGTGATGGCGCCGTCGCCCTCGTTGAAGCCGAGCCGGAGCATGTTGGGCCGCAGCGCGCCCAGGATGACCTTGACCGGCTCGGTCGGCGGGTGAGGCAGCCGGTAGCCGGTGATGTCGAAGGTGTCGAACCCGCCGGTGACGTACTCGCCGCGCAGCGCCCGGGTGACGAAGCGCAGGACGTCCCTGGTCCGCTTGAACGGCTCGTCGAACGGGATGCCGTTGATGTCGGTGACGTGGGCGGGCACCGAGGCGCCGATGCCCAGCAGCAGTCGGCCCGGGGCGAGTTGGGCGAGCGTCGCGGCGGTCTGGGCGAGCACGGCCGGGCCGCGGGTGTGCACCGGGACGATGCCGGTGCCGATCCGCAGCGAGGGGGACCAGGCCGCCGTGGCGGCCAGCGGGGTGAAGGCGTCGGTGCCGCCGCCCTCGGCGCTCCACACGTCGGTGTAGCCGAGGTCGGGCAGCCGCTCGACCAGGAACCGGTGCCGGTCGATGGTCAGGCCGGGCAGCGGGAGGGTGATGCCCCACTTGGGCGGTGCGGCGGGCACGGGGCCGTGCGCGGAGCCGGGCGGGACGGTCCCGCTGTGGTGGTGCGGTCGGTGCGGGTCGGTCATCGGGATGGCCGTCCTTCCTGTGGTGCGCGGTGCTCTTCGGAGCCGGGGGAGAGGCGGTGTCCGCGGGTCAGCGGACCCATACGGTGGTCAGGTCGAGGAACCAGGACTGCGGCTGCACGAGCCCCTGGACCTTCGGCGAAAGGGCCCGCGGATTGCGGTCGTTGACCACGAACAGCCAGGGCGCGTCCTGGGTGACCAGGGCGAGCGCCTTGCGGTACCCGGCCTGCCGGGCGGTCTGGTCGGCATCGGCGGCCGAGGAGGCGAGCAGCTCGTCGACCTGCGGGTTGGTGTAGTGGCCGGTCCAGAACGGGCTCTTGGAGCCGATGAACAGCGGGAGCAGCGCCTCGGACTGGAACAGCGTGGTGGACTGGGCGACGGCGTCCGAGCCGAGCGCCACCTGGCCCTTGGCCTCGGCGCCGATCAGCGTGGTCCAGTCGGTGGTGCGCAGCTCGACCTTGATGCCGACGGCGGCGAGATCCCGCTGGAGGGCCTCGGCGATCGGCACCGGCAGCAGGTTGCCGCTGCCGCCGGTGGGCACGGTGACGGAGGTGCTGAAGCCGTTCGGGACGCCGGCCTCGGCGAGCAACTGCCGGGCCTTGGCGGGGTCGTAGGAGTAGACGTCGCCGGCGGGGTCGTAGGCGGCGGTGGCGCGCGGTGCGGTCTGGTAGGCGGGGTCGGCGGTGCCGTGCAGCAGCTTCTCGGCGATGGCCTTGCGGTCGATCGCGAAGTTGGCGGCCCTGCGGACCAGCGGGTTGTCCCAGGGTGCCTTCGAGGTGTCCAGGATCCAGTACCAGAGGTGGTCGTAGCTGTTCGTGGCGATCTGGACGCCGTCGGCCTTGAGGCTGTCGATGTCGTCCGGGTTCGGGTACTCGATCCAGTTCACGCCGCCGGAGCGCAGGGCGGCGGTGCGGGCCGCGGCGTCCGGCAGCGCCTTGATCACGAGCCGGTCGAGCTTGGGGGCGCCGCGCCAGTAGCTCCTGTTGGCGGCCAGCTCGATCTGCTGGCCCTCGGTCTGCGAGACGAACGAGAAGGGGCCGGTGCCGACCGGGTGCTGGGCGAAGTCGGCCGAGCCGGACTTGCGGACGGCGGTGGGGCTCGCGATCAGGACGTGCGCGAGGTCCTCGGGGAAGTGGCCGTTGGGGTCCTTGGTGACCAGCTCGACGTGGTCGGCGTCGGTCTTGCGGTACGAGACGATGTCGCCCGCGTACTCGGCGGCGGCGGCGCCGAGGGCGTCGGTGTACTCGGGGCTCTTCTTGTCGAGGTAGCGGGCCAGGTTGAAGAGCACGGCGTCGGCGTCGAACGGGGTGCCGTCCTGGAAGGTGACGCCCTTGCGGAGGGTGAAGGTCCACGTCCTGGCGTCGGCGGCGACCTGCCAGTCGGTGGCCAGGGCGCCGGTGACGGCCGGCGGCTTGTCGGTGTCCTTGAGCAGTTCGTACCGGGTGAGGCCCTCGTAGAGCTGGAAGGAGACCAGCCGCTTGCCCTCGAAGCCGGCGCCGCCGATCACGGTGTCGGGGTTGGGGAGTCTGCCGGTGGCGCCGATGACCAGGGTGCCGCCGCGGCCGTCACCGCCGCCCGCCCCCGCGGAGCCGCCGCCGTCGGAGCCGGCGCAGCCGGCCGCCGCCGCGAGCAGAACGGCGGCGGCCGGCAGGGCGACGGCTCTGGAGCGGATACGGCTGGTGCGCGTCATGGTGAGTCCTCGTCGGTTCGGTGGTGCGGAGGTTCGGTGGTGCGGGGGTTCGGTGGTGCGGGGGTACGGAGGTTCAGCGGTGTGTCGGCACGGGGCTTCGGCGGCGGGTCACGCGACGCCGGTGGCGGCCTCCAGCAGCGCCCGGGTGTACGGGTGCGCGGGGGAGTCCCAGAGCAGGCCGGCGGGGCCCTCCTCGACCACCCGGCCGTGCCGCAGCACCAGGACCCGGTGGGCGAGGTGCCGGACGACGGCGAGGTCGTGGGAGATGAACAGGTAGGCCAGGCCGGTGCGTTCCTGGAGGTCGGTCAGCAGGTCGAGCAGGCGGGCCTGCACGCTGCGGTCGAGGGCGGAGGTCGGTTCGTCGCAGACGACCAGGTCCGGCCCGGTGGCCAGGGCCCGGGCGACGGCCACCCGTTGGAGCTGCCCGCCGGACAGCTCCCGGGGGTAGCGGTCGGCGAGCGCGGGCTCCAGGCCGACCTGGGTGAAGAGCCGGGCGACGGCCGCGGCGCGTTCGGCGCGCGGCGTGCCGTGCAGGCGCAGCGCGAAGGCGACCGCCTCCCCGGCGCGCAGGCTGGGGTTGAGCGATCCGCGCGGGTCCTGCGGGACGAACTGGAGCCGGCCCCGCAGCGCCCGGTCGGCGCGGCCGCGCAGCCGGTACGGATCGCGGCCGGCGAAGCGGACGCTGCCGGCGTCGGGGGCCAGCACCCCGAGGGCGAGCCGGGCCAGGGTGGACTTCCCCGAGCCGGACTCGCCGACCAGACCGACGGTCTCGCCCGGCGCGACGGTGAGGCTGACGGCGTCCAGGGCGGTCCGGTCGCCGTAGCGCTTGGTGACGGCGTCGACGACCAGGACCGGGCCCGGCGGGGCGTGGACGGCGTCAGGCCGGGCGTGGTCGACGGTGTTCATCGGCGGGCTCCCGGTTCGGCGGCCACCAGGGCGGCGGTGAAGGCGTGTTCCGGGTCGCCCAGCACCCGTTCGGCGGGCCCGAGCTCGACGATCCGGCCGGCCCGCATGACCGCCACGGTGCCGCCGATCCGGCGGGCCGCCGCGAGGTCGTGGGTGACCAGCAGCAGGGCGATGCCGCAGTCGGCGCGCAGGGTGGCGAACAGGTCGAGGATCCGCCCGCGGATCAGCGCGTCGAGCGCGGTGGTCGGCTCGTCGGCGATCAGCAGTTCCGGGCCGCAGCAGATCGCGACGGCGATGGCGGCGCGCTGGCGCAGGCCGCCGGAGAGCTCGTGCGGGTAGGCCCGGGCGACGCGTTCCGGGTCCGGGATGCCGGCGGTGGCGAGCAGCTTCGGGACGGCCGCGCGGGCGGCCCGGCGGTCGGCGGCGATCCCGTGCCGCCGCAGCACCTCGGCGAGCTGCGGGCCGATCCGGCGCAGCGGGTCGAGCGAGGCGGTCGGGTCCTGCGGCACGTAGCCGATGCGCCGGCCGCGGACGTCGGCCAGTTCGCGTTCGCCGAGCGCCCGCAGGTCGGTCCCGGCGAGCCGGACGCCTCCGGTGACGGCGGCGCCGTGCCCCGGCAGCCCGAGCACGGTGCGGGCGACGGTGGTCTTGCCGCTGCCGGATTCGCCGAGCAGCACCAGGGAGCGGCCGGCGGGCAGGGCGAGGGAGACGTCGTCGACGGCCCGGACCCCGCCGGGGTACTCGACGGTCAGGCCGTCGATCTCCAGCAGCGCGCTCATGCGCCCACCCGCTTCGCGGCCCGCGGCCGGGCCGAGCCGTCGGCCGAGCTGTCGGTGGAGCGGTCGGCGGACCGGCTCGCGGCGGCGGCGGGGGCGGCGTGCGCCAGCAGGGCGGCGGTGTCGCCGACGCGGGTGCGCAGCGTCTCGCCGAGGGTGTTGAAGACGACCGAGACGGCGAGGATGACCAGGGCCGGCAGGACCGCCACCCAGGGGTGGGTGAGCAGCGAGGGCCGCAGCTCCTCCAGCATCGCGCCCCACTCGGCGGTCGGCGGGGCGACCCCGAGCCCGAGGAAGGACAGCCCTGCGGCGTACATGATGGCCAGCCCGACCAGCGAGGACGCGTACACCAGGACCACCGGCGCCACCACCGGGGCGACCTGGCGCAGGACCAGCGACCCCCAGCCGGCGCCGCTGACCCGGGCGGCCACCAGGTATTCGGCGGCCCGGACGCGCCGGGTCTCGGTGAACGCGACCCGTGCCACCGCGGGGGTGAGCACCACCGACAGCGCGAGCACGGTCGCGCCCAGGCCGGGTGTGAGCAGCGAGGCGATGGCGATCGCCAGCAGCACCCCGGGGAAGGCGTAGAGCACGTCCAGCAGGCGCAGCAGGGCCTGCTCGGTGATCCGGCCGCCGAGCCCGGCCACGACGCCGAGCAGGGTGCCGACGACGGCGGCCACCGCAACGGGGACGAGCCCGCCGGTGAGCGAGGCGCGCCCGGCCCAGATCAGCCGGCTGAGCAGGTCGCGGCCCTGGCCGTCGGTGCCGAGCGGGTGGCCGGGGCTGCCCGGGTCGAGCAGCCGGTCCGCCAGCCGCCCGGCGGCCGGGTCGTACGGGGCGACCAGCGGCGCGGCGAGCGCGAGCAGGACCAGCAGCGCGGCCAGGGCGGCGGGGACGGTCAGGCCGAGGTTCGCTCGGGCGAGGACACGTGACGTCACATCAGTTCCTTACTCGCGGGTCGATCGCCGCGTGCGCCGCGTCCACGAGGATGTTGACGCCGACGAACGCGACCGCCACCACCAGCACCCCGCCCTGCACCAGGGGCAGGTCGCGGGAGGTGAGCGCGTCGTACAGCAGCCGGCCGACGCCGGGCCAGGCGAACAGGGTCTCCACGAAGATCACCCCTTCCAGGAGGTAGGCGAGTTGCAGGCCGCCGATGGTGAGCAGTGCCGGCGAGGCGTTGTGCACGCAGTGCCGCAGCACGGTGGCCGGGCGCAGGCCGCGGGCGCGCAGCGAGTCGGCCAGCTCGCCGGCCAGCACGCCCCCCAGCGCGGCCCGGAACACCCGGGCGGTGAGCCCGAGCGGGACGAGCGCGGCGGCCACGGCCGGCAGGACCAGGTGGCGGGCCAGGTCGGGCAGGCCGCCGGAGCCGAACACGTCGTGCGTGCCCCCGGCCGGCAGCCAGCGCAGGCCCACGGCGAAGACGGCGATCAGCAGCAGGGCCACCGAGTACTGCGGGGCGGAGACCGCGAGGGCGGACAGCGCGCCGGAGATCCGCCCGCCGGGGCCGCGCGGGCGCAGCGCGCCGACGGCGCCGAGCGCCACCCCGCCGACCAGCACCAGCAGGAAGGCGGCCGCGGTCAGGGTCAGCGTCTGGCCGAGCGCCGGGAGCAGCAGGTCGGCGACCGGGCGCTGACCGGAGACGGAGGTGCCGAGGTCGCCGGTGAGCGCGTGCCAGAGCCAGGAGGCGTAGCGGACGGGCAACGGCTGGTCCAGGCCGAGCCGTTCGGAGAGCTCGCGGCGGGCCTCGGGCGGTGCGCCCGGCCCGAGGAAGAGGGCCACCGGATCGCCGGGGACGAGCGTGACGGTCGCGAAGACGACGGCGGTGACGCCGAGCAGGGTCGGTACGGCCAGCAGGAGGCGGCGCAGCAGGAAGCGGGTCACCCGGCCCTCCGTGGCGTGGCGCCGGACTGGCCGGCGGCGGGCCGGTTGGGCGGGGCGGGCATGGGGCTGGTGGTCCTTCCGGGAGGGGCGGTTCGGGAGCGGGTCGGGACGGTCACCAGCGGTAACCGGCAGTCACCGGCGGCGTCCGGGGGGCTGGAGCGCCGGACCGGGGCCGTGGGACGGGCCGTTCGCCGGGGGCGGATGCCGCGTCCGGGCGGGATCGGGTGCCGGAGCACGGGTCGGGCGGTCCGTGGGACGTGGGACGTCGGTGCCGCTCCGGCCGCTGCGGCCGCTTGAAGGAGCGTTGCGGACCGGTGGCCCGGACAGCCAGTCAGCACTTGATGCTGTTACTCCTGGTCACAGCATCCGGAGTGTCAGGACCGCCACTGCCCAGGGCGCTGAGCCCCGGTTCCGTCCTTGACCTGCACAAGGAACCGGACCTAGGGTTCCCCGCATGGCTATTCGGCGGACCGACATCACCCTGGTCGGGATCGGCGGCTCGTGGCACCGACGGTGTTTCGACGAGCTCTGTCGCCCGCGCGCTGCGCGCTGACCGCCCCGTTCCCAGTCGCTGCGGTCGGCGCCCCTCCCCAGTCCCGGATTCCGCAGCCGACGCCCGTGCGCGTCCTCGACGGATCCTCGCCGCAGCACCCGTGCCCACCGGGCCGGCCCGCCACCAGCAAGGGGACCGTATCGCCATGCCGTACCTCAGACGCCCTGCCTCCGCCCCCGGGGGTGCGCGATGGCCGCAGTGAGCAAGATCGCCGTTCCGGCCGGCCCGCGCGGCCGCCGGCTTCCCGCCCGACGCGGTGCCTGCGGCGGCGCCACCCTGGTGGACGCCCCCGCCGCGGGCGCGCCGCCGGTGCACGCCGCACCACCGGCGCAGGCCGAGATCGACAACCCGCTCGATCTGATCGCCGGTCACCAGCTGCTGGCGGAGACGGTGACGCCGCCACCCCCGGCGGGGCCGACCGCCACCGGTTGCGGGTGCGGCCATCCGATGTGCGTGGAGGAGGACCGCGACCGCACGGCCGATGCCCGGGTGTTCCTGGTCGAGCGGCACTCGGTGGCCAGCGCCGGGCTGCGCAGCGTGCTGACGACCGTGCCCGGACTGGCCGTGGTCGGGTCCACCGGCGACCCGCTGCGCGCGGTGGCCGCCGTGCGCCGGGTCGCCCCCGACGTCATCCTGCTCGGCCGCGGCGCGAGCCTGGAGGCCGACCTCGCCGTCGTGGTGGCGCTGCGCGGCCCGGACGCGGCGCCCGACGCCCGGGTGCTGCTGCTGCGCCGGGCCGAGTCGACCGCGGAGGCGAGCCGGATGCTGCTGGCCGGGGCCAGCGGCTGCTTCCCGCTCGACCTGGCCGAGGACCGGATCATCAGCGCCGTCCAACTCGCCGCGGCGGGCGGGTCGGTGTTCCTGCCCGCGCCGCCGCCGGCCCGGACCCACGCGGCGGTGCCCCCGCAGCACGTCGGCGAACTGCCGCCGCAGCACGCCGGGCTGACGGAGCGTGAGCGCGAAGTGCTGGTCCAGCTCGGGCTCGGGCTGAGCAACGCCGAGATCGGGCGTGAACTCGCCCTGGCCGAGGCCACCGTGAAGAAGCACCTCACCCAGGCCATGCGCAAGATCGGGCAGCCCGACCGGCTGCGCGCCGCGCTCTACGCCCACCGGCACGGCCTCGCCGGGTAGTTCGTCTCAGTACATCTTCGTCGCCACCCTCCGGAGGGCGGGCCCCGCAGCACGCGGGGCCCGCCCTCCGTCGTGTTCCGGCCGCCTCCCGCAGGTGACCTTCGGAGCATGTGCGAGGCGACGATCGGCGCCCTGAGCGGCGCCGTTCGGGGCTACCGGGGCGCCTGGCCGGCTCCGTAGCGTGGCGGGAAACGACCACCACACGAGACGGTCCGAAGGATCGTCCAGCCGAAGGGAGATGGCCCGATGGGGGGTGTGTCCGACAGGACCGGGGGCCCGACCGGTTCCGCCGGTGCGGCGGGTGCCGACGCCGGCCCGCGCACGGCGGTGCTGGCCGCCGCGAGTCACCGGAGCCCCGGCGCGGAGCAGCCGAGGTCCCCGTACCGCGCGATGTCGGACGCCGAGCGGTCCGCGCTCTGGCGCCAGCGGCTGCACGAGGCCGAGGCGGGCCTGACGCGGTACCTGGTGTCGCGTGGGAACGGGCTGCACCTGACCGACTGGTTCGTGCTGCAGTCCGAGCTCTTCGCCGACCTCCCCGCGCCGGACGCCCCGGCCCCGGAGTGGCAGCGGGTGTTCTTCCGCGACCAGGCGCTGATGGAACGTTTCCTCGTGCGCCGCTACGGCGAGGAGGGGCTGGGGGACTGGGCCCGGTCCAATGCCGAGGTGCACCGCGAGGTCGAACCCGACCACGGCCGGGGCGCCGCCGACCCGATCCACCGGATCGCCCGGCAGGCCGAACTGTACGGCTCGGAGTACGAGTTCGACGACGAGGAGCCGCCCGGCGCCGAGCACGCGGCGCTCACCATCACGCACTGCGCGATCTGGGACTACCGCGAGAAGGCCCGCCGCTCGGGCGTCCAGCTGACCCTCGCCTCGCCCTGCACCTACTGCACCGAGGCGCTGTCCGCCAACATCCGCGCCAAGGGCTACCGGCCCGCGCACCGCCTGACCAACGGCCCGACCGGCCACGGCTGCCGCTGGGAGTCGAGCGCCGCGGCCGGGCCCGCCGCCAACGACGAACCGGGGGAGTCCTGAGATGTGCGGTGTCACCGGCTGGATCGACTGGGACACCGACCTGCGCCACCAGGCGCGGACGGTCCGGGAGATGACCGCCACCCTGGCCTGCCGCGGCCCGGACGCGGACGGCGTCTGGCTCTCCCGGCACGCCGCGTTCGGCCACCGCCGGCTGTCCGTGATCGACCTGGACGGCGGGGTCCAGCCGCTCGCCGACCGCCCGGGGCCCGACGCCGGCGCCGTGCTCTGCTACAACGGGGAGCTCTACAACCACCGCGAGCTGCGCGCGCAACTGGAGGCCTTCGGGCACGTCTTCCGGACCCGCTCGGACACCGAGGTGGTCCTGCGGGCCCACCTCCAGTGGGGCAAGGACGCGCCGACCAGGTTCAACGGCATCTTCGCCTACGCCCTGTGGGACGCCGCGCGCGAGGAACTGCTGCTGGTCCGCGACCACCTCGGCATCAAGCCGCTGTACTGGCACGCCCACGCCACCGGGGTGCTGTTCGGCTCCGAGCCCAAGGCGGTGCTCGCGAACCCGCTGTTCCGCGCCGAACTGGACGCCGAGGGCATCGCCGAGCTGTTCGCGCTGCCCGCCGCGCCGAGCGCCGGCCACGGGCTGTTCCGCGGGCTGCACGAAGTCCGGCCCGGCCACCTGGTGGTCGTCGGCCGCGGCGCCACCCGCGAACTCCGCTACTGGCGGCTGGAGTCGGCCGAGCACCGGGACGACGCCGCGACCACCCGCGGCACCGTCCGGGACCTGCTCGCCGACGCCGTCGAACGGCAGCTGATCAGCGACGTGCCGCTGTGCACCCTGCTCTCCGGCGGCGTCGACTCCAGCGCCGTCACCGCGCTGGCCGCGGCCGCCCGCGAGCGGGCCGGCCACGGGAAGATCGCCAGCTTCTCGGTGGACTTCCCCGGCAGCACCGACCGCACCCCGGACGCCTGGCGGACCACCCTCGACGCCCCGTACGTGCAGGCCGCCGCCGAGCACATCGGCACCCTGCACACCACCGTCCTGGTGCCCGACGACGACCTGCTGGACGCCCGCGACGCCGTCCTGCGCGCCCGGGACCGGCCCGGCTGGGGCGAGATGGACGCCTCGCTGCACCTGCTCTTCCGCGAGGTGCGGCGGCGCTCCACGGTCGCGCTCTCCGGCGAGGCCGCGGACGAGATCTTCGGCGGCTACCCGTACTTCCACGACGCGCAGGCCGTCGCCGCGCCCACCTTCCCGTGGCTGCACGGCAAGGCCACGCCGGCGGACCTGCTGCGCCCGGACGTCCGGGCCGAGGTGCGACCCGAGGAGTACACCGCCGCCGCCTACCACCGCTCGCTCGGCGAGGTGTCGCGCCTGCCCGGCGAGTCGGCCGCCGACGCGCGGATCCGCGAGGTCTTCCACCTCGCGCTCACCCGCTGGCTCCCCCCGCTGCTGGACCGGGTGGACCGGGTGTCGATGTCGGTCGGCCTGGAGGTGCGGGTGCCGTTCTGCGACCACCGCCTGGTGGAGTACCTCTGGAACGTCCCGTGGGCGCTCAAGGCGCCGGACGGGCGGGCCAAGGGCCTGTTCCGCGACGCCGTCCGGGACCTCCTCCCGCCGCAGGTCACCGACCGGCCCAAGAGCGGCTACCCGTCCACCCCGGCCGTCCGCTACACCGAGGTGCTCACCGCCCGGGCGCACGAGCTGCTGGCCGACCCGAACGCGCCGGTCTTCGAGCTGGTGGACCGCGAGCCGGTCCGCCGGCTGCTCGCCGAGGGCCGCCCGCTGCCCAGCCCGCGCACCGCGCCGAACCCGGTCGGCGGCCTCGACCACCTGGTCCAGGTCGACGAGTGGCTGCGCGCCTACCGGGTGGGGCTGCGATGAGCGGCCCCGCGGCGGCCGTGACCACGGCGAAGGCCACCGAGGAGGCCTTCCGGGCCGCCTCCCGCGGCTGGACCACCGGGGTCGCGGTGGTCACCACCCGCGCGGACGAGGAGGTCTTCGCCAAGACGGTCTCCTCCTTCAGCACCCTCTCCCTCGACCCGCTGCTGGTCACCGTCGCGGTCAGCCGCCACAGCCCGCTCGTGGCCGCGGCCCGCGCCGCCGGACGGTTCGGCCTCTCGGTCCTGACGGACGGCCAGTCGGCGGTGGCCCGGCGCTTCGCCACACCCGGGGCCGGGCGCGCGCTCGGCGGCTTCACCGCGGTGCCGATGCGGACGGCGGTCACCGGTGCCCCGCTCGTCGACGACGCCCTGGCCTGGTTCGACTGCCGGTTGCACGGCACCCTGCCCGGCGGCGACCACACCATCCTGGTCGGCCGGGTCGCCGCCGCGGACCGCGGCGACGGCGACCCGCTGCTCTACCACGACGGCCGGTACCGCGTGATCGACCCGAAACCCTTGAACCCTTGACATCAAACGGAGTTGGCGCATGACACTGCTGGGCACCATCACCGGCCGCGGCGCACCCGCCACCGCCCGCGGCCTGCTGACCGGCGACCGGTACCGGGCCGAACTGGACGACGGCCGCGAGCTCTACCTCGACGGCAAGCGCATCGCGAACCCCGCCGAGCACCCCGCGTTCCGCCCGGCCGTGGACGAACTGGCCCGCCTGATCGACCTCCAGCACGACCCGGCCCACCGCGACCTGCTCACCTGGGAGGACCCGGACAGCGGCCTGCGGCTCGCCCGCGCCTACCAGCCCCCGCGCACCCTGGAGGACCTGCGGCTCCAGCGCCGCAGCGCCGAGCTGTGGCACGCCGAGGCACTGGGGCAGCAGGGCCGCTCACCCGCCTTCATGGCCTCGATCGCCGTCGGCGTCTACGACTTCCGGCACCAGCTGGCCGGGGCCGACCCGCGCTTCGGCGCCAACGCCGAGGCGTGGTACCGGCACTGCGCGAGCAACGACCTGGTCCTCTCGCACGCCCTCGGCGACCCGCAGATCGACCGCTCCGCCAACCCGCTCGACGACCCGGACCTCGCCCTGCGCGTCGTGGAGGAGAACGACCGGGGCATCGTGGTGCGCGGCGCCAAGCAGCTCACCACGCTCGCCCCGATCGCCCACGAGGTGCTGGTCTACCTCTCGGCGTCGTTCACCGAGGGCCGGGGCGAGCAGTTCGTGACCTGGTTCGCCCTGCCGCTCAACACCCCCGGCCTGATCACCCTCGCCCGCGAGCCGCTCGGCAGCGCCTCCTGGGGGCACGCCCACCCGCTCGGCGCGCGGTTCGACGAGCAGGACGCGATGCTCTTCTTCGACGACGTCCTGGTGCCCTGGGACCGCGTCTTCCTGCTGCGCGACGCGAACCTGGCGCGCACCGGCCTCGGCCGGATCAACGCCTGGAGCGCCTACGTCGGCCACATCCGCTACCGCGAGCGGCTGCGGACCCTGCTGGCCAGTGCCACCCTGGTCGCCGAGTCGATCGGCGTGGACGGCTTCCGCAACATCCAGGAGGACCTGGGCCGCCTCGCCGGGTACGCCGAACTGACCGAGTACTTCCTCGACGCCGCCGAGGCGCGCGGCGGCCTCACCGACGGCGGCCTGTTCGCCCCCGGCGACACGGCGGCCTCCCGGGTCTGGTCGGCCGAGGTGGCCGGCAGCGCGGTCGAGATCGTCCGCAGGATCGGCGCCTCCGGGCTGCTCATCCAGCCCACCGCCGGGGACCTCGCCAACCCCCGGCTGCGCCCGCACCTGGACCGCTACATGCGCGGCCGGGACATCGACGCCGAACGCAAGGCCCGGCTCTTCCGGATCGCCTGGGAGCTGACCGGCGACGGCTTCGGCCAGCGCCAGGACCTCTACGAGTACGTGCACCGGGGCGACCTGGCCCGCAACCGGATCAACCTCTTCAAGCGCTACGACCAGAGCGCCGCCCGCGAACGGCTGCTGCACCTGGTCGACCAGGGCGTCGCGGAGCAGCCCGCCGCCGCACAGCCGTCCGCCGCACAGCCGCCGACCGAGCAGCCGTCCACCGAACAGCCGTCCACCGTGGAGGAGAACCAGCCGTGAGCACGTCCGCCGTCGAGATCCAGGCCCGTACCCTCGCGGGGTACGCCGACGCCAGCCGGCTGCGCCAGGTCCAGGACCGGGACTGGGTGCTCGACCAGGTCACCGGAGCCCCCGAGTCCCTGATCGACCTCGGCAGCGGGATCGGCCAGCTGCTCCAGGAGGCCCTGGAGCGCTTCCCCTCCCTGCGGCGCGCCGTCGGCCTGGAACGCTCCGAGCACCGCATCGCCGAAGCCGCCGCCCGGCTCCAGCCCTACGGCGAGCGGGTCGCCCTGCACCGGGCCGACCTCACCGTGCCCGAGCCGCTGCCGTTCCGGGCCGACGTGATCACCCAGACCTCGGTGCTGCACTGGCTGTACCCGGACGAGGAACGGATCTTCGCCTGGGCCGCCGCCCACCTCGCCCCCGGCGGTCGCTTCCTGCTCACCACCTACCACCCGGCCCGGGACGAGCGCGGCCTCGGCGGTGAGGACGAGCTGGTCCGCGAGGCCCTGGTCGCCCTCGGCACCTCGTACGACGAGGTGCCCGGCGTCCTGGAGCGCGCCGGGGTGCTGCCGATCGCGACCCGGACCAGGACCGTCGACGAGCTCGCGGCGGTGGTGGGCCCGCACCTCGCGGTGGCCGGCCACCTGGAGCGCGACGCCGTGGTCACCGTCGACGGCGCCGCCCAGTACGAGCACTTCCACGCCGCCACCTTCGGCGACTACTACAGCCGTGCGGTGCCGGCGCAGCAGCGGCCCGCCTTCTTCCGCGCGGTCGGCGAGAGCGCCTGGCGCCGGCAGCAGGAGCGCGGCCACGTCAGCCACATGCCCGTCCGGCTGTGGCAGCTGACGTCTCGTTAACAACATGTGTAGCCCGCCGCTCACCCCTGGGGTGGGCGGCGGGCTGCGTCTACGCTGGTGGCAGCCCACACCCCCCGCATTCGACGGCACCGACCAGGGCCGAGGAGCCAACCGTGTCAACTCCCCCCGCAGGCAGGGAACTCGGCGCCTTCCTGCGCGCCCATCGTGAGCTCCTCAAGCCCTCCGACGTCGGCCTCACCGCCACCACCCGGCGCCGCACCCCCGGTCTGCGCCGGGAGGAGGTCGCCTCCCTCTCCGGCGTCGGCCTGGCCTGGTACACCTGGGTCGAGCAGGGGCGGGTCACCGCCTCCCGGCAGGTGCTGGAGGCGATCGCCCGGGTGCTGCGGCTGGACGCGGCCGGGCTGCGGCACGCCATGCGCCTGGCCGGCTACCACGAGCCGACGGCGGCCGCCGCCTCGGAGGACGGCGCCGACCGGCTCGCCGAGGCCATCCGGCCGGTCCTGGACTCCTGGCCCACCAGCCCGGCCGTCCTGCTCGACCGGCACTTCGACCTGCTCGGCTGGAACGCAGCCTGGGTCGCGCTCTGGGGCTCGCCCGAGTTCGTCCCCGCGGACCGGCGCAACCTGATGTGGGTGATGGCCGCCGACCACCGGGTGCGGGCCGTGTTCCGCGACTGGGAGCCGCTCGCGATGAACGTCTTCCAGCAGTTCCGGGCGCAGGCCGGTCCCGCCCTGGCCGACCCCCGCACCGGCGAGGTCTACCGGCACCTGGACGAGGACGCGCCCGAGTTCCGGCACTGGTGGGGCTGCCACTCGGTGGCGGAGCTGACCGTCCGCACCGTCACCGTCGAGCCGGCCGGGCTCGGCCCGGTCCGGCTGACGCTGTCGTCCTTCCACCCGGTGGACGACCCGACCGCGACGGTGCTGCTGTTCACCCCGCACGGCGCCGCCGACCGGGCGCGGATGACCGAACTGGTCGATCATCCGTTGCGCGCGGTCGGCGGCGTGGAGGGGGAGCGCCGGGTCGGCTGAGCCGCCGGTCGCCGGTCCCCCGGGGCGGCCCGGCCGTTCCGGCGGGGCCTCAGGTGCCCGATGCGGTGGACCGGCGCAGGCCGAGGCTGACCGCCAGCGCGCCCAGGGCGGCCACCAGCGCGAGCCCGGTGCCGATCAGCAGGGTGCCGTCCGCGACGTTGCCGAACGTGCCGATCGCCCAGGCGCCGAGGCCGGTGCCCGCGTACATGGTCGAGGTCAGCCACGCGCTGGAGGTCGCCCGCAGCTCCGGGGCGATGGTGCCGGCCAGCGTCTGCTGGTCCGTCACGAAGCCTCCGGAGGCCAGGAACCACACCACCACGCCGGCCAGGGCGAGGACCAGGCCGGGCCCCTTGGCCGCCAGCGCGACGCCCGCCGCCAGCAGCACGCCCCACAGCGGCAGCAGCGGCAGGTCGGAGCGCCCGGCGGTCCTGGCCCGGTCCCCGAGCCGGCCGCCCAGCAGCGAGCCGACCAGGCTGCCCGCACCGACCAGCACGCCCACCAGGCCCAGGGCCTGCACCGACAGGTCGAAGCGCTGCACCAGCACCGCGCCGAGGAAGGTGTAGGCGCCCAGGTTGGCCGTGTTGAACACCGTGTTGACCAGCAGGGCGCGGCGCAGCGTCGGGTCGGCCCAGCCCGCCAGGATCGCCCGGACCGCCCCCACCTGCGGCGCGTCCGCCTGCGCCGAACGGCGCTGGACCTGGCTCAGCAGCAGCGGCACGGCCGCCGCGGTGCCGATGGTCAGCGCCCAGAACGCCGACCGCCAGCCGGCCAGCCCGGCGAGGAAGCCGCCGAGCGGCACGCCGATCACCTGGCCGCAGGAGAACAGCGCCATGCCCAGGCCGAGGGCCCGGCCGCGCACCGCCTCCGGCGCGGTCTCGGCGATGTGCGCCCAGATCGCCGGCCCGGCCGCCGCCGCCGCCAGCCCGGCCACCGCGCGGGAGACGACCAGCAGCGTCAGCCCGGTGGAGAGGGCGGCCGCCGCGTTGGACACGACGAACAGCACGGTGCCCGCCACCAGGGTGCGGCGGCGGCCGAACCGGTCGCTCAGCAGCCCGAGGAAGGGCGCCGCGACGGCGTACACCAGCACGTAGGCGGTGACGCTGGAGGCGGCGGCCGCCTCGGTGGTGTGCACCGAGTCCGCGATGGTCGGCAGCAGCGGCGACACCAGGAAGGTCTCCGTGCCGAACAGGAACAGCAGGAGGAACACTCCCGCGTAGCGCCACCGTTCGAAGGCCTGGGCCGGCGCCAGGGGCGGGACGTCCTCGGCCTGTTCGGGTCGGGGAGGGTCGGAGATGCTGCTCACAGCGATCACCACCTTGTCGTGCGAGGGAGCGGCCGGGCCTTCGGACGGCAGGCGCGAGCGGCCGCGACGGGAGGGCAGGAGTCCGATGCGGCCATCCTGCGGACGGCCCTCGCGGCCAGCCAGACAGGCGGTCATCCTGTGACCCCAGGTCACAGGCTGCCGCCCTGGTCCGGCCGGTGCCACGGCCTGTCGGTGGCCTGTCGGCGGTCCGGCGGTCGCTCGTCGGTCGTGTCAGCGTCCTGTGAGCGACCTGTCGGCCGCCGTGGCGAGACTGGCGGCACGACATCGACTCACGGGAGGTCCACTATGTCGAGCACCATGTCGAACAGCACCCGACCGCACCACTCGCGCACGACCTCGGTCCTGATCTCCGGGGCGGGGATCGCCGGCACCGCCCTCGCCTACTGGCTGGAGCGCTACGGCTTCCACGTCACGGTCGTCGAGCGCGCCCCGGAACTCCGGGGCGGCGGACAGGCGGTGGACGTGCGGGGCAACGCGCTGGAGATCATCGAGCGGATGGGCCTCCTGGAGGAGGTCCGGGCCCGCAGGACCGGACTGCGCGGCATGTCCCTGGTCGACGCGGACGGCCGCGAGCTCAAGCGCACCACCGAGTGGACGGCCACCGGGGGCGCCGTGGACGGCCCGGACGTGGAGATCCTGCGCGACGAACTGGCCGCCCTGCTGGCGGGGGCGGCCCGGCCCGGCGTCCGGTACCGGTTCGGCGAGTCGATCGACACCCTCGTGCAGCACGAGGAGGGCGTCCAGGTCCGCTTCACCAGCGGCGACGAGCAGTCCTTCGACCTTGTCGTGGGCGCCGACGGCCTGCACTCGAACACCCGCCGCCTGGTCTTCGGCCCCGAGGCCGACTACCTGCACCCGACCAGCATCTACATCGCCGGCTGGAGCGCCCCCAACCACCTCGGCCTCGACCACTGGGAGGTCATCCACCAGCCCAACGGCCAGGCCGCCTGGGGCTGCATGGCGATGACCGTCCGGGACAACAGCGAGCTGCGCGTCTTCGCCGTCTTCACGTCCGACGAGCCGGTCGGGGACCTGCTGCCGCGCGACCTCGCGGAGCAGCGGCGGCTGGTGGCCGAGCGCTGCGCCGGGATGCGCTGGGAGGTGCCGCAGTTCCTCAAGTCCCTGGGGGAGGGGGACGCCTTCCACTACGACGTGGTCGCGCAGATCCGGATGGACCGCTGGTCGCAGGGCCGGGTCGCCCTGCTCGGCGACGCCGGGTACTGCTGCTCCCCGGCCACCGGCCAGGGCACCAGCGTGGCCCTGACCGCCGCCTATGTGCTGGCCGGGGAACTGCACGCGGCCGACGGCGACCACGAGGCCGCCTACCAGGCCTACGAGCAGCGGCTGCGCGGCCATGTGGCGGCCAATCAGGCCATCCTCGACCACACCAAGGGCCGGTTCGAGACCACGGAGGTCGACTCCGAGGGGGTCGAGGGCTTCGACCGGCCCGGCCCCGAGCTGGGCGAGGCCTTCCGCGCGGCCACGGTCTTCGACCTGGCCGAGTACTGACCGACCCCGCCGCCCCCGCCGACCCCGCCGCCCCGCAGGTCGGCCACGGGTGGTCGCGATCACCAGGCAAGTGAGGTTAGGCTAACCAAACTTGATGGACGGTCGAGGGTGAGGGCGGTGCCGGGGATGCACAGTCAGGGTGAGCCGGGGCGGGCGCGGACACGGGACGGCCGGGAGCTGTTCTACATGCGGCGGCCGGGGCCCGGCGGCGAGGGCGTGCCGACGGTCGTGCTGGAGGGCGGGCTCGCCTCCAGCCGCTCGTACTGGGCGCCGGTGCAGCTCCGGCTGGACGGGGTCGCGGCGACGGTGGCGTACGACCGAAGCGGGCTCGGCCGCAGCGTGCCGGATCCGGCGCCGCGCCCGCTGCGCCGCCTCGCCGAGGACCTCGACGACCTGCTCGACCACCTCGGCGGCCTCGGCCACGGGCCGTTCGTCCTGGTCGGGCACAGCTGGGGCGGGCCGATCGTCCGGCTCGCCGCGGCGGCCCGCCCCGAGCGGATCGCGGGCCTGGTGCTGGCCGACCCGACGGACGAGTCCTGCGACCTGGTGTTCGCGCCCTCGGTGCGCCGCCAGGAGCGGATCGGGCAGGCCGTCAGCATGCTGCTGGCCCGCACCGGCCTGCTGGCCCGGGCCTTCCGCCCGATGCTCGACGCCCTGCCGGCGGACGCCGCGGCCGAGATGCGCGAGGAGGGCTTCACCGTCTCCACCATCCGTACGCGGGGAGCTGAACTCGGCTCCGTCGTCGCGGACTTGACCGCCATGAAGGAGAATCCGCCGGCCCTGGGCGGCCTCCCGCTCACGGTGGTCTCGGCCGTGCGGACCTCGGCCGGCATGGGCCCGAAGATCCGGGAGGCCGTGAACGCCTCGCACGCCCACCGCGTCGGCCGGGCCGAGGTCGGCCGCCACGTACTGGCGGCCGACGCCGACCACATGGTGCCGACCAGCGACCCCGACGCCCTGGCGCGAGAGATCCGCCGGATCGTCGAAGGTATTTCAGCTGTCTAGGCCCGGACTTCGCACATGGGGTTTTAGGTCTCCAGCCAGCGGGGTCGGGTTTCGTCTATGCCGAGGAGTTCGAGTAGGTGTGCTTGGAC